>NZ_JBEXJK010000217.1:0-14075 GCF_040609095.1 Kitasatospora sp. NPDC004799 | reverse complement strand
ACGTACTTCGGCTCGGGCATCTGCTCGTAGAGCCGCTTCACGGCCGGCGCCATCTTGTCGGTGTACGGCCCGTACGGCCCGTCAGGCCCGGTCGCAGGCCTGCGCCCGCAGCGCGCGGGCCAGGTCGTCCCGGCGCTCCAGCACCAGGCGGCGCAGCGCCGGCGCGGCCTGCGGGGACCCCGCCAGCCAGGCGTCGGCCTCGGCCAGGGTCTGCTCGTCGGTCTGGGCGATCGGGAAGAAGCCGCCGACGATCCGCATCGCGATCTCGATCGTCCGCTCGGCCCAGACCCGCTCCAGCAGCTTGAAGTACGGCGCCGCGTAGAGGGCGGTCAGGTCGCGCTGGGCGGGGATCGAGAAGCCGGCCGTGTTGGCCTCGACCAGGGCGCTCGGCAGCTCGTCCGAGTCGATCACGGCCGACCAGGCGGCGGCCTTGGCCTCCGCGGTGGGCCGGGCGGCCAGGCACTGGGTGTGGTGCCGCTTGCCGCTCGCGGTGTTGTCCGCGGCCAGCTCGGCGGCCAGCTCCTCGTCGGCGGCCTGGCCGCTCGCGGCCAGCGCCAGCCACAGCGACCAGCGCAGGTCCTGGTCGACCTCCAGGCCGTCGATCCGGGCGCTGCCGGCCAGCAGGCCGCGGACCAGGCCGAGGTGCTCGGCGCCGCCCGCGGTCTGGGCCAGGAAGCGGGCCCAGGCCAGCTGGTGGTCGCTGCCGGGGACGGCCTCGCGCAGCTCGCGCAGGGCGCCGTCGGCGAGCAGCCGGCCGCCCTCGCCGCGCCAGGCCGGGTCGGCGTACAGGTCGACGGCGGTCTTGGCCTGGGCGTGCAGCGACTGGAGCACGCCGATGTTGCCCTCCCGGCCGGCGAACCGCAGCACCAGGGCGACGTAGTCGCGGGCCGGCATCAGGCCGTCCCGGGTGAGGTTCCAGACCGCGGACCAGGTCAGCGCCCGCGCCAGCTCGTCGCGGATGTCGCCGAGGCCGGTGCGCAGGGTCTCCAGCGACTCCTCGTCGAAGCGGACCTTGCAGTAGGTCAGGTCGTCGTCGTTGAGCAGCACCAGCGCCGGGCGGGGCAGGCCGGCGGCCTCGGTGACGACGGTCCGGGCGCCGGTGACGTCCAGCTCGATCCGCCCGGTGCGCACCAGGGCGCCGTCGGCGTCCCGGTCGTACAGGCCGACCGCGATCCGGTGCGGGCGCAGAACGTCGCCGTCCTGGAGCACGGCCAGCTCGGTGATCCGGCCCTCGGAGTCGGTGGTGACCTGCGGGGTGAGCGCGTTGACGCCGGAGGTCTGGAGCCAGGCGGCGGCCCAGGCCCTGAGGTCGCGGCCGCTGGTCTCCTCCAGCACCTCCAGCAGGTCGCCCAGCTCGGTGTTGCCGAAGGCGTGGCGCTTGAAGTAGCGGCGGGCGCCCTCGAAGAAGGCCTCCGAACCGACGTACGCCACCAGCTGCTTGAGCACCGAGGCGCCCTTGGCGTAGGTGATGCCGTCGAAGTTGAGCTTGGCGTCCTCCAGGTCCCGGATGTCCGCGGTGATCGGGTGGGTCGTGGGGAACTGGTCCTGCCGGTAGGCCCAGGCCTTGCGCTGGTTGGCGAAGGTGACCCAGGCCGAGGAGTAGCGGGTGCGGGCGCCGATCAGCCCGTAGGAGCCCATGAAGTCGGCGAAGGACTCCTTCAGCCACAGGTCGTCCCACCAGCGCATGGTGACCAGGTCGCCGAACCACATGTGCGCCATCTCGTGCAGGATGACGTTCGCGCGGGCCTCGTACGCGGCGTCGGTGACCTTCGAGCGGAAGACGAACTCCTCCTTGAAGGTCACGCAGCCGGGGTTCTCCATCGCGCCGATGTTGTACTCGGGGACGAAGGCCTGGTCGTACTTGCCGAAGGGGTACGGGTAGTCGAACTCCTCGTGGAAGAAGTCGAGTCCGAGCTTGGTGACGCCGAGGATCTCGTCCGCGTCGAAGTACGGGGCCAGCGACTTGCGGCACATCGCGGAGAGCGGGATCTCCAGCGCGGTGCCGTCGGCCAGCTCGCGGCGGTAGTGGTCGCGGGCGACGTGGTACGGGCCGGCCACGACGGCGGTGAGGTAGGTGGAGATCGGCTCGGTCGGCGCGAACTCCCAGGTGCGGGCGCCGTCCTCGGCGGTCACGGTCCCGTGCGGGGCGTTGGACCACACGTCCCAGGCGGCCGGGGCGGTCACGGTGAAGGTGAACGGGGCCTTCAGGTCGGGCTGCTCGAAGTTCGCGAACACCCGGCGGGCGTCGGCCGGCTCGTAGTGGGTGTAGAGGTACGTCTCGCCGTCCACCGGGTCGACGAAGCGGTGCAGGCCCTCGCCGGTGCGGCTGTAGGCGCAGTCCGCCTCGACGGTCAGCACGTTCTCGGCGGCCAGGCCGTCGACGTGCACCCGGGCGCCGTCGTAGGCGGTGGCCGGGTCGAGGGCGCGGCCGTTCAGGGTGACCGAGCGGACGGCGGGGGCGAGCAGGTCGAGGAAGGTGTCCGCACCGGGCCGGGAGCAGCGGAAGGTGACGGTGGTGGTGGAGCGGAAGGTGTCGGCCGCCCGGTCCGGGGCCGAGGTCACGTCCAGCCGGACCCGGTAGCCGTCCACGGCCAGGATGCTGGCCCGCTGCTGCGCCTCGTCGCGGCTGAGGTTCTTGCCCGGCACGGCGGTACTCCTTTGTCCGGCTCGCACGGTGGTGCGCCTGTGGGTGGTGCGGTCTCGGCGCGGGGGTGTGCTCCGCGCGCGGGGCCATCCTTTCACGCTCCGCGCCGTCAGTACCATTGCACAGACCGCCGCGTCCGCGCCGGAATCAGCGGCGCCGGGCGGGTGTTGGCGTTCCCGGGGGAACTTCCCCCTGCCTCGGACCACCTGACGAAGGACACCCGCAGTGACGACTGCCACTGAGCGCAAGACCGCCGACTTCTGGTTCGACCCGGCCTGCCCGTGGGCGTGGATGACCTCCCGCTGGCTGATCGAGGTCCAGCAGCTGCGTCCGATCGACGTGCACTGGCACGTGATGAGCCTGTCGGTGCTCAACGAGCACCGGGACCTCCCGGACAGCTACCGGGAGATGCTCGACAACGCCTGGGGCGCGGTGCGGGTCTGCATCGCCGCCGCCGAGCAGCACGGACCGGAGGTGCTCGGCCGGCTCTACACCGAGCTGGGCACGCGCTTCCACAACCAGGGCCTGCCGCAGAACCGGGAGACCGTCACGGCCGCCCTGGTGGCCGCGGGCCTGCCGGCCGAGCTGGCCGACGCGGCCGACACGGACGCGTACGACGAGGCCCTGCGCACCTCGCACGAGGAGGGCATCACCCTGGTCGGCGAGGACGTCGGCACCCCGGTGATCGCGGTCGAGGGCGTGGACGGCGAGCGGGTGGCCTTCTTCGGCCCGGTGGTCACCCCCGCCCCGAAGGGCGAGGCCGCGGCCCGGCTGTGGGACGGCACCCTGCTGGTGGCCTCCACCCCGGGCTTCTACGAGATCAAGCGCACCCGGACGGCGGGCCCGTCCTTCGACTAGTCCCGACGGCCTCGGAAACGCGGCAGGGCCCGGTACCACTCGGTACCGGGCCCTCGCCGTGCGCGGGGACGGAAGGTCAGCGCAGGGCGGCGTCCCGGCGCTGCTTGAGCAGCCCGGCGACGGTGAGCGCCGCGACCAGCACGCCGGCCGCGTACAGCTGCTCGCGGTTGCCCTCGGTGGTGGTCATCAGGGCGAGGATGCCGGCCACCGCGGCCATCGCGACCCAGGTCAGGTACGGGAAGCCCCACATCTTCACGGTGAGCAGCTCGGGCGCCTCGCGCTCCAGCCGGCGGCGCATCCGCAGCTGGACCACGCAGATGAACAGCCAGACCACCAGGATCGCCACGCCGGTGGTGTTCATCAGCCAGGTGAACACGGTGTCCGGCCAGAACTTGGCGGCCAGCACGGCGCCGAAGCCGAACAGACAGGAGGCCAGCACCGCTCTGCGCGGCACCCCGTCGCTGACCTTGGCCAGCCCCTTGGGGCCCTGGCCGCGGCCGACCAGGGAGTACACCATCCGGGAGGCGCCGTAGATGTTGGCGTTCATCGCGGACAGCAGGGCGACCAGCACCACCACCTGCATGATCGTTCCGGCGGCGGGCACCCCGAGGTGGCTCAGCACGGTGACGTACGGGCCGTCGGCGACGACCGCCGGGTCCTTCCAGGAGACCAGCGTGACCACCAGGGCCATCGAGCCGATGTAGAAGATCGCGATCCGCCACACCGCGGTGCGCACGGCGTTGGCGACGTTCCGCTTGGGGTCCTCGGACTCGGCGGCGGCGATGGTCACGGTCTCCAGACCGCCGTACGCGAAGACCGAGGCCAGCAGGCCGACGATCAGCCCGTCGACGCCGTTGGGCAGGAAGCCGCCCTGGCCGGTGAGGTTGGCGGTGCCGGGGGAGCCGGGGCCGATCACGCCGGCGATGCCGAGCCCGCCGAGGACCAGGAAGGTGATGATCGCGGCGACCTTGATCGCGGCGAACCAGAACTCGAACTCGCCGAAGTTCTTCACCGCGGTGAGGTTGCTGGCGCAGAAGAAGACCATGAACAGGCCGACCCAGACCCAGGCCGAGACGCCGGGTATCCAGCCGTTGACGATCTTCCCGGCGGCGGTGGCCTCGGCGGCGACACCGCAGCAGAGCATCACCCAGTACATCCAGCCGGCCGTGATCCCGGCCCAGGGGCCGATCTCCTTCTCGGCGTGCACCGAGAACGATCCGGAGGCGGGGCGGGCGGCGGACATCTCGCCGAGCATCCGCATGATCAGCATGACCAGGAGGCCGGAGAGCACGAACGCCAGGATGATCGCCGGGCCGGCGGCCGCGATGCCGGCGCCGGAGCCGACGAAGAGGCCGGCGCCGATCACGCCGCCGAGGGCGATCATGGACAGGTGGCGCTGCTTCAGCCCGTGGGAGAGCTGCTGGCCGCCGGATGCCGGATCGGCCGGCTGGGTGCCGTCGGGGGTCCCGGTCGCCGGAGGGGCGGATGTGGGGGCCATAGGGGTGGTTCCAGACTGTGCGGTATGCGACATGAGCTGTCCAATATCCGGCGGCGCCCTTGTCCATGCCAAGAATGTTCGATTCGGGCCCACGATGCGGACCGTGCCGAAACCTAAAGTGATCATGCTGTGACCAGGAGTTGTTCCGGGTCGGTTCCGACAATGCCCGCGGCCAGGGGTTTGTCCGAAACCGTGCCGTTCGCGCAGTGGATCACCGCGTAGGTTCACAGGTGTTCACTCACCTGGACTCTCACGGAGGAGCCCCGATGGCCACTGCCACCACTTCGATACCGCGTCGCGCCGTCCTCGCCGACCTGCTGCCCGCCGCCTCCACCCGACTCGGCACCCAGCTCCGCGACCTGGCCCTGGTGGCCGGCGGCGCCGCGCTGACCGGCGTGGCCGCCCAGCTGTCGGTGAACGTCCCCGGCTCGCCGGTGCCCGTCACCGGCCAGACCTTCGCGGCCCTGCTGGTCGGCACCGCGCTCGGCGCCCGCCGCGGCGCCGCCTCGCTCGCGCTGTACCTGCTGGCCGGCATGGCGGGCCTGCCCTGGTTCGCCGGCGGCACCTCGGGCTGGGCGACGGCTTCCTTCGGCTACGTGCTCGGCTTCGTCGTCGCCGCCGCCCTGACCGGCGCGCTGGCCCGCCGCGGCGCCGACCGCACCCCGGTCCACACCGCCGTCACCATGGTCCTCGGCAGCCTCGCCATCTACGCGGTCGGCGTCCCGTACCTGGCCCTGTCGCTGCACGTGTCGCTCGCCCGCGCCGCCGAGCTCGGCCTCTACCCGTACCTGGTCGGCGACGCCCTCAAGGCTGCCTTCGCCGCCGGCGCCCTGCCGCTGGCCTGGAAGCTGCTCGGCCGGCGCTGACCCCCGGCCCACCCCGGTGGCGCCCCCGTTGTCGGGCCCGGGCGCACGCGCATGCCACACTCATGGCATGCGCGTGTACCTGGGCTCCGACCATGCCGGATACGAACTGAAGAACCACCTCGTGGAGTGGCTCAAGGGGGCCGGCCACGAGCCGGTCGACTGCGGGCCGCACATCTACGACGCCGAGGACGACTACCCGCCGTTCTGCCTGCGCGCCGCCGAGCGCACCGCCGCCGACGAGGACGCCCTCGGCATCGTGATCGGCGGCTCGGGCAACGGCGAGGCGATCGCCGCCAACAAGGTCAAGGGCGTCCGGGCCGCGCTGGCCTGGAGCGCGCAGACCGCCGAGCTCGGCCGTCAGCACAACAACGCCAACGTGATCTCCATCGGCGGCCGCATGCACTCGCTGGAGGAGGCCACCAAGTTCGTCGAGGTCTTCCTCAACACCCCGTACAGCGGCGAGGCCCGGCACACCCGCCGGATCGAGATGCTGAGCGAGTACGAGACCACCGGCGAGCTCCCGCCGATCCCGGCCCACCACCCGCAGGGCTGATCCCGCCACCCACCCGTCCGACGGTCGGCCGCACGCTCCGTGCGACCGGCCGTCCGCCGTCTCCGGGACGCCCCCGGCCACCGCGTGGCGCGCCCGGAGCCGCCCCGCGCCGCCTGTGGGATCGGCCACAGGCCCCGGCTCCCGGACACCCCCGCACGCGGGGCGCACGCGCCACCCGCGCGGTTCGTACGCCCAACCCGCGCACGCCTCCTGACGGCACGCCCGCACCCCTCCCGATCGGCCGAAACCCGCTGGACGCCCCGCGCTCCGGCGCCCGTACCCGCCCCCGGCCCGTCGACGCCGGGCGGTGCCCGTGGATAGGGTCGGACCCCATGGCTGGCAGAGCGCCGGGCACACCGCCCCAGACGACTGCGACGAGGCCCGGCGCCGCCCCGGCGACCGAGCCCGTGACGGCCCGGTTGCGCAAGAGGCTCCGCCGGGTCCGCCGAAGGCTGCGCACGGCCGGTGTGGACTACTTCCGCGGCGGCGCCGCCGACTGGCCGGTGCTCTGCGCGCTCGCCCTGCTCGTCCCGCTGCTGATCCTGCTCAACATCTGGATCCCCGGCTGGGCCCCGCCCACCTCCCTGGTCCTGCCGATCCTGGCCGGCGCCCTGCTGCTGCGCCCCGGCAGCCTGGTGGTGCTCTACGCGCTGGCCGCGCTCGGCCTCTCCTCCGAGTCCGTGATCCACACCGGCCAGCGGGTCGCCAGCGACAACCCCGAGGCCTACCTCTACGGGGTGACCCCGGGCGCCGCCCTGGTGGTCGGCGCCGCCGGGGTGGGCGGGCTGCTGCTCGCCCAGTTCCGGGCCCGGGTCGGCGTGCCCTGGTGGGGCGGCTCCACGATGCTGTTCGACCTGCGCGAGCGGCTGCGGGTGCAGAGCCGGGTGCCCGAACTGCCGGACGGCTGGCACGCGGACATGGCGCTGCGCCCGGCCGGCGGCCAGTCCTTCTCCGGGGACTTCGTGGTCGCCGCCCGCACCGGCCCCGGCCAGCGGCTGCTGGAGGTGGTCCTCGCGGACGTCTCCGGCAAGGGCATGGACGCCGGCTCCCGCGCGCTGCTGCTCTCCGGCGCCTTCGGCGGCCTGGTCGGCTCGCTGCCCGCGCACGACTTCCTGCCCGCCGCCAACGGCTACCTGCTGCGCCAGTCCTGGGAGGAGGGCTTCGCCACCGCCGTCCACCTGGTGCTGGACCTGGACACCGGCGAGTACGAGCTGCTCTCGGCCGGGCACCTGCCGGGCATGCAGCGGCTGGCCGGGGAGGGGCGCTGGGAGGTCAAGCAGGCCGAGGGCCCGCTGCTCGGGATCTACGACGGCGCCAAGTTCGAGGGCGTGCGGGGCCGGCTGAACCGGGGCGACGTGCTGATGCTGTGCACCGACGGCATGGTCGAGGCGCCGGGCCGGGACCTCGGGGAGGGCATGGACCGGCTGATGGGGGAGGCGGACCGGCTGGTGCCCGGCGGCGGACCCGGCACGGGCTCGGGCGCCGCGGCCGCGCTGATCGAGACGGTCGCCCGGGACATCAACGACGACCGCGCCGTGCTGCTGCTCTGGCGCGACTGACGCCCGGCTCCGAGGCCCGCCCCTGACGCCCGCCTCCGAGGCCTCCTGGCACATGCCGTGGGCAGCCGCCGCTGTCAAGCCTGGCAGCTGATCTTCAGCCAAATCGGACGCCCCGTCGGCTGACCGGACCAGTGGCTTCCGTTACCCGCCTGCGGCCGTTTTCCGGCCGCTCAGCACGGCCCCGGCGACGATTCGTCAGGACCGCTCCGCTATCGTCCCGGTCGGCGGAAACTCGTCTCGCATCGCAGGATATCGGCGTTGGACTGACAGTCAGACCTTTACGCAATCGGCACGGTCGACCACACTGAGTCCGGGCGGGACTGTTCAGGATTCGGGGGATGGGGGGCGTCGCGTGCGGCACGACAGGCAGCGGTCGACCGTGGGCTCCCTCACCGGCGGTGTGCCGGACGGTCCGCGATTCCGCCTCGGGACCGTCGGACAGGCCGGGGTCCGGCTTTCGCAGGTGCCGCCGGGCGGTGGCACCACGCTATGAAAACGAGGAAGTGAGTCCGGGTGGCACTCTCCGTCTCCGCTCTGGTCCTGTTCGCGATCCTGTGCATCATCTTCATCCGCAACAAGGCGATGAAGATCCCGCACGCGATCGTCGCCGCCCTGTTCGGCTTCATGCTGCACGAGACCACCGTCGCGGGCTCGATCAACTCCCTGCTGGCCAACCTCGCGCACAGCATCTCCAGCATCACCGGCGGCTGACGGACGCTCAGCGTCCGGCCCGTCTGGCCTCCCGCCAGCGGGCGAACAGTCCCCGGGGGCGGGCCGCCGCCGGGGCCGGGACACGCATCGGCGCGGGTGCCGCGGCACCCGCCGGCGCGGCCTGCCCCGGTGCCGTCGGCTCGGCCGTCAACAGGACGAACAGCCGTGCCCAGCACAGCCGTTCACCCCGCGGCCAGTCCAGCGCGCGGAGCGCCGACGACGCCGCCTCCGACACCTCGCCGCCCACCCGGACCTCGGCGACGTCGTCCCCCGCCTTCCCGCCCAGGAAGAGCTTGACGCCCACCGGGCCCGGCCCGGTCAACTCCGCGCGCAGCGCGGGCGCCAGGGCCGGCAGCACCCGGTGCTCGGCCAGCCAGCCCGCCAGGTGCTCGTTGCCGAAGCCGAACACCGCGGCCGGCCCCTGCGCCGCGTGCCAGCCCGGGAGTTCGGGCAGCCGCGGGCGGTCGGCGCGGGTCCCGTGGCCCTGCGCCGCCTCGACCAGCACCGGGGCGGTGGTGGTCGCCCACATCTTCACCGCGTTGGCGAGCTTCTCCTCCTCGGTCTGCCCGAGGCCCGCCGCGCAGTCCCACACCACCGGGGCGTCCGCCCGGCCCAGGTGCAGCACGAAGCCGAGGTCCACGTGCCCGGCGCCGTCGTCCCCGGGGTGCTCGCGGACCGCCACCGCCGTGGTGCCGGGGCCGCGGACCACCTCGCCGTCCGGGCGGAACACCTGGCCCAGTCGCGCCATCTCCCGGACGACACAGCGCTGAATGACGGCCAGTCGCTCCTGCGGATGCACCGGGACTCCTCCACCTCGGGAGCGCGGCGGCTGAGCTCGCGCTCGAACTGCGCTCGAACGCCGCCGAGGCTATCGGCCCGACAGCCCGCCGGGAAACCGTCACGACCCCGGAGCCCTCCGGTCGCGGAAAAGTCCCGAATGCCCCATTTTGGGCAGCGGAACCTGAAGGCCGTCCGCCCGGAGGACCCGCATGCCCCGCACCGCCGCCACGCCCCCGCCCGTCCTCCCCGCCGCCGGGCCACCGCCGCTCGGCCCGGCCGGCTCCGGCCTGGTCGCCGAGATCGAGGCCTACCTCGCCTCGCTGCCCGCCCCCGCGCGCACCCCGGTGCCGTACGTCTGCCCGTACGGGAGCGCTCTGCGGCCCTGGCAGGCCGGCCACCCCGAGCCCCGGGCCACCCTGCTCGACCGGGCGCTCGGCCGGCCCGCCCGCCCCGTCCCGGTCAGCGCGGCCGACCACCTCAGGCTCGCCTCCCGCTACATCGGGGCGCACGGCTGGCTGCAGGGTGCGATGTGGGACGCGGCCGGCCGGGTCTGCCTGCTCGGCGCCCAGGCCGCCGTCCTGGCGCACGGCTACGGCACCCCGGCCACCGTGCGCACCGCCCGGGCCCAGCTGATGGAGGTGCTGCACGCCACCGGCCGCCCGGCGCGCTCCCCGGACGAGTACAACGACCGCCCGACCACCCGGGAGGGCGACGTCCACCAGCTGCTGGACCGGGCCGCCGCCCGGGCCGCCCGGCTCGGGCTCTGAGCGCCCGGATCCGCGGGCGCCGGTGCCCGGGAACGCCGACGGCCCCGGTGCGCTGGGCGCACCGGGGCCGGGCTTCGGAGCGGGCGACGAGAATCGAACTCGCGTGACTAGTTTGGAAGACTAGGGCTCTACCATTGAGCTACGCCCGCACGACCCTCCGGGCCGTCACCGGCCGGAAGTTCGGGGGACAGCCTACCTGGTCCGGCCGCCCGAGTGCACACCCCGTCGCGCGCCGGACGGCGCACACCCCTCTTCCGCGCCCGCGCGGAATAAGACGGCGAGCCGTGCAGGCCCGGCGTGTACGCTTCCTCTCGGCACCACGGGGTGTGGCGCAGTTTGGTAGCGCGTCCGCTTTGGGAGCGGAAGGCCGTCGGTTCGAATCCGGTCACCCCGACAGTGCGGCAGGGTCTCGCCCACCGGGGCGGGGCCCTGTTCTGTGTCGGAGCTCCGCGGCGGCGGTACGGTGGCGTCTGGCGTCCGCCTTTCGTGGTACCGGTAGGATGGGGCGCTGGCGGTAGTCCCTGTGGCGTCCACCCAGGTCAACCGCACGAGGGCGAGGAGTCAAGCTCACCGTCCACCCCACGGGAGATGCAGCTCCAACCGCCCATCGCCCGTCTCGTCCGACCCTCCTTCCGGCTCCGGCCGGGTGACGGGGACGGGCGGAGACAACCTGACCGCAAGCCCATAGGAGACCAAACCGTGAAGAGCGCCGTCGAGACTCTGAACCCGACCCGGGTTCGACTCACCGTCGAGGTGCCCTTCGAGGAGCTCAAGCCCAGCCTCGACGCGGCGTACAAGAAGATCAACCAGCAGGTCTCGGTCCCGGGCTTCCGCAAGGGCAAGATCCCGAACCGGGTCATCGACCAGCGCTTCGGCCGTGGTGCCGTGCTGGAGGAGGCCGTCAACGACGCCCTGCCGCGCTTCTACACGCAGGCCGTCGACGAGGGCAAGATCGAGGTCCTCGGCCAGCCCGACATCACCAACATCGAGGGTGTCGAGAAGATCGCCGATGGCGGTGACCTGAAGTTCACCGCCGAGGTGGACGTCCGCCCCGAGATCACCCTCCCGGAGTTCTCCTCCATCGAGGTGACCGTCGACCCGATCGCCGTCTCCGACGAGGACGTCGAGAAGTCGCTGGAGCAGCTGCGCGAGCGCTTCGCCTCGCTCAAGGACGTCGAGCGCGCCGCTGCCGCCGGTGACACCGTGGTCGTGGACCTGGTCGCCAAGGTCGACGGCGAGGTGCCGGAGGACGGCACCGCCACCGGCGTCAGCTACGAGATCGGCTCGGGCCGTCTGATCGACGGCATCGACGAGGCCGTCACCGGCCTGTCGGCCGGCGAGGAGAAGACCTTCGAGACCGAGCTCAAGGGTGGCACCCAGGCGGGCAAGACCTCCGAGGTCACCGTCACCGTCACCGCCGTCCAGGAGAAGGAGCTGCCCGAGCTGGACGACGAGTTCGCCCAGCTGGCCAGCGAGTTCGACACCCTGGAGGAGCTGCGCGGCGACTCCCGCAAGCGCCTGGAGCGCATGAAGGAGTACGACCAGGCCACCCAGGCCCAGGAGAAGGTCCTGGACGCGCTGCTCGAGCTGGTTGAGATCGAGTACCCCGAGAAGCTCCTCAAGGACGAGGTCGAGACCCGCAAGCACAACGTCGAGCACCACCAGCTGGAGCCGATGGGTCTGAACCTCGACACCTACCTGGAGACCCAGGGCAAGACCCGCGAGGAGTGGGACGCGGAGATCGAGGAGCAGGCGAAGAAGGGCATCAAGACCCAGTTCGTCCTGGACCAGATCGTCGCCGACGAGGAGCTGGGTGTTAACCAGGAGGAGCTGACCGAGCACCTCATCCGCCGCGCCGCCGGCTCCGGCCTCACCCCGGACCAGTTCGCCCAGCAGGTCGTCCAGGGCGGCCAGGTTCCGCTGCTGGTCGGCGAGGTCGCCCGCGGCAAGGCGCTGGCC
This sequence comes from Kitasatospora sp. NPDC004799, assembly GCF_040609095.1. Lineage (NCBI taxonomy): Bacteria > Bacillati > Actinomycetota > Actinomycetes > Kitasatosporales > Streptomycetaceae > Kitasatospora > Kitasatospora sp. NPDC004799. The sequence goes on along the minus strand of NZ_JBEXJK010000217.1, from coordinate 1,880 downwards.
ACCGTGGTCGAGGCCGCCAAGGTCGTCGACACCGAGGGCAACGAGGTCAACTTCGACGACGAGGACGAGACGGGCGAGACCGTCGAGGCCGCCGCCGAGGAGACCGCCGCCGAGGAGAAGACCGAGGCCTGAGCGCCCCGGTAGCCCCTTCAGGCCGCAGCGGGCCCGGACGCCGTACGGTGTCCGGGCCCGCTGTCGTCCCGCCCGCGGCCGCCACGACCCTGCGCTCACAGCGAACAGTTCTGCGTGAGGGATTCTGCGGCCCGGCCTGCGCGTTAGGGTCCTTGGACAGCAACAATCACGACGTGATACCCGGAAGCTGTGCGACCCGGTGACGGCCGCGGAGCGACCGTCCAAATCGACTGAGCAGGTGGCTAAGTGACGTTCCCGCAGATGCAGATGCCTGGCCCGATGGCGCCGCACGCCGCCGCTGGTGACGTGCTCGGCGGCCTTGGCGACCAGGTCTACAACCGGCTGCTCAACGAGCGGATCATCTTCCTCGGCCAGGCGGTCGACGACGACATCGCCAACAAGATCACCGCGCAGCTGCTGCTGCTGGCCGCGGACCCGGACAAGGACATCTTCCTCTACATCAACTCCCCGGGCGGCTCGATCTCGGCCGGCATGGCGATCTACGACACCATGCAGTACATCAAGAACGACGTCGTCACCATCGCGATGGGCATGGCGGCCTCGATGGGCCAGTTCCTGCTCACCGCGGGCGCCCCGGGCAAGCGCTTCTCGCTGCCGAACTCCACCATCCTGATGCACCAGCCCTCCGCGGGCCTCGGCGGCTCCGCCACCGACATCCGGATCCAGGCCGAGCAGCTGCTCCGCACCAAGAAGCGGATGTCCGAGCTGATCGCCCACCACAGCGGCCAGTCCTTCGACCAGATCACCGCCGACTCCGACCGCGACCGCTGGTTCACCCCGGAGGAGGCCCTGGAGTACGGCCTCATCGACGCGATCATGCACAGCGCCGCGGACGTCCCCGGCGGCGGCGGCACGGGCGCTGCCTGAGCCTCGGCCCGGCCCGCGACACCACAGCCCCAACGCCCCGGAGGACAAGGACCCCCATGAACATCCCCAGCCTGTCGGCCGCCAAGGCCCGCGTCGAGGACATGCGTGCCGAGGGCCGCTACATCGTCCCGCGCTTCGTCGAGCGCACCACGCAGGGCATCCGCGAGTACGACCCGTACGCCAAGCTGTTCGAGGAGCGCATCATCTTCCTCGGCTCGCAGGTCGACGACGTCTCGGCGAACGACATCATGGCGCAGCTGCTGTGCCTGGAGTCGATGGACCCGGACCGCGAGATCCAGATGTACATCAACTCGCCCGGCGGCTCGTTCACGGCCCTGACGGCCATCTACGACACCATGCAGTACGTGAAGCCGGACATCACCACGGTCTGCATGGGCCAGGCGGCCTCCGCCGCAGCCGTGCTGCTCGCCGCCGGCACCCCCGGCAAGCGGATGGCGCTGCCGAACGCCCGGATCCTGATCCACCAGCCGTACACCGAGACCGGCCGCGGCCAGGTGTCCGACCTGGAGATCCAGGCCAAGGAGATCTTCCGGATGCGCGAGCAGCTGGAGGAGATGCTCTCCAAGCACTCCAACAAGACGCCGGAGCAGGTGCGCGACGACATCGAGCGCGACAAGATCCTGACCGCCGAGGAGGCCGTCGAGTACGGCCTGGTCGACCAGATCATCACCACCCGCAAGACCTCGCTGACCTCCTGAGGTCGGCTCCCTCCGGCCGTGACCGGGCGGAGGGCCCGTCGGGGGGGGGGGGGGGGCCGGGGGGGCGCCGCCCCCCCCCCCCCCCCGGGGGCCGCGGGCGGGGCCGCGTCGGGGTTGATAGGTGACCCGCGGGGCGGGGCC
>NZ_JBEXJK010000216.1:0-14095 GCF_040609095.1 Kitasatospora sp. NPDC004799 | reverse complement strand
GCCGTCGAGATCGGCCGCCTGCGCGTCCTGGGGGAGCGCTACGGCAACCGGCTCGACCGGGCCGTCAAGAAGGCCTGGGCCGGCTTCACCACGGCCCCCAAGATCCGCGACTGCACCTGGGCCGCGGACGCCGCGGCCCGCTACTGGCCCGCCGTCGAAGCCGAGTTCTGGAAACGCCTGAACGCGCGCGACTTCGACGGCGCCGCCGCGGCGTTCCGCACCCTCGCCGAACAGGCCTACGACACCGTCACCTACGGCGTGCTCGGGACCATGCGCGGAGCCAAGGCCTGCACCACCGCCCGCCTCGAGCTACGGCGCGTTCTCAGCCGCGCACGCCTGTCCGGGGGCGGTATTTCCGGATTCCCCGTGCGTGGGCCTGTGGCGGTTCGTACGATCCGGTCTGGGCCTGGCCGGGCAGTCGCCGGTCGCTGGAGCAGGGGGATGGGCCGATGGAGTATGTCGTCTGGACGGTGCTGGCCGTCCTGGTGGTCGGCGGTGCGGCGCTCTGGTTGCGGCAGCGTTACCCCGGTGGCTGGCGGTATGCCCTGAGCACGGAGTACGCCGGGCAGCGGCGCGACCTGGACAACGCCAGAAGCAAGCTGCACAGGCTACGCCGTACCGCGGCCCGCGAACTTGTCGCGGCCCGCGCAGGTGTCGGAGCGGCCGAGCAGGCTCATCGGAGCCGCATCGCCCAGGCGGAGGCTCGCCTGGCGCGGCTCCGGTCACCCGGGAGGGGCATGCTCCAATCCTCGATCGGGAATGTTCTGCGGCTGTACGAGCACGTGCTGGTGGTAGAGGTGGACGGGCTGGACGTTGAATGCCCGTTGCACAAGGTCTCAGTCCGGGACGAGTACTCGGGCCGGGTCGGCCACGTCTACGTGGCGCTACCGGACGGTCGGCAGCAAGTGGTGTCCGTCTCCCTGGAGGAGACCGAGGAGGCAGAGGTCCGCCGGTTCGTCGTGGCGGTGTTCAACGCCGCCGTCGCTGAGAAGGTGGCCCGAGTCGAACGGAGGGCGCTCATACCTCAGGCCGAGGCCGAACTGCGCGAAGCGAAAGCCGACACGGCCGGTCAGGAGCGGGCAAAGGAGCGGCTGGACGAAGTGAAGACCCGCCAGAAGTCGGACACGCGCATCCCCCGCGCGCGTCAAGAGCTGGACGCAGAATTCGACCGGTGGGAACAGCTCACCGGCCACCGCCCCCAGTAGCACGTCGCCGGCTCGCAGCCGATGACCTCAGCCGGTCGAAGGTCTTTCCGACCGGGACCTTCCCAACGTCCCGAGTTCCTCCCCCACCGTGCTGACCGAGCAGCGGCCCGTGGTGAGGCAGTCCCGTTTCGCGTGTCCGCCGCGAGGGCGCCAACCTGGCCATGCTCGACGGCGCCGAACTCGGCCACGCCCTCGCCGTCCACCCCGACGACGTCGAGGCCGCCGTGTTCGAGGGCGTCGAGCTCCAGAGGATCGACGCCGACGACAACACGGCCCGCGGCCTGATCAACATGTTCACCGCGAACGGCGGAGCCTGATGGTGGCCGGGCGGAGCGGGTTCGCCGTTCCCGTACCGGGCGGCCCGGACCCGGTGGGCCCAGGGCAGAGCAGGTCGAGCGTTCCGCTACGGACAGTTCTCGCCGAACTTCACGGCCTTGACGCTGACCGGCTGGCCGGTGAGCGCGGTGCCCGGGGCCGGCTCCTGGCTGCACACCTGCCAGTTCGACTGCACCAGGATGGCGCGGTCCTTCGGCCCGGCGTCCTTGGCACTGATCGACGTGTTACCCGGCAGCGAGTCCCGTACCACCGACACGGCCTTGCCCTTGAAATCGGGCATGGTGGACCCTGCCTTGACGGGCCCGTTGGCGCCCTGGTCCTGGGACGGGCAGCTCTCGTCCAGCTTCACCGCCCCCATGTCGATCTTCGTGGTGGCGGGGTGGTCGCCCGGAGCCGGGTTCTGCGTGCAGACCTTCCAGTTGCGGTCGGAGATCTGGTTGCGGTCGCGGCCGAGAGCGTCGTGGCTGGTCAGAACGGAGAACCCGGCACTCTGCGCGGCATCCTGAGCGGACTGCAGCCCCATGCCGACGAAGTTGGGGAGCGTGACCGTCCTGGCACCGGCAGGCGCTCCACTGGAGGGTGCGGTCTGGGACGGGGTGCCGGCCGCCGACGGGGTGCCGGCCGCTGGTGGGGCAGCCGCTGTGCTGGCCCCGGGACCGGCCGAGCCCTTCGGGTCGCAGGCGGCCAGGCCGAGGACGGTGGCGGCGGCGAACAGGGCGATGGCGGTACGACGCATGGTCCCCCCAATGACGTGACAGATGTGACAGGGGAACCGTAGCGACGAGTCCCGAAGGGTGTCGGTCCTGCAGCTGAGTCGTGATTCACCTGTAAACAATCACATCCACGAAGCACTGGCTACAGCAGAGTCGGAAGCGTCGGCGCTGGAGGACCCCGACGATCGCCAGCCGCTGCGAGGGCAGGGACGGCGCCCTGCTGGGCGCCCTCCCACACGCTGATGGTCGGTATGCAGCGGCATCCCGTTCGGGTGGCCGAATCGGCCCAGGCGCCGGTCGGTTCACGGAACCGGTTCAGCCCGCAGTCGGCCTGCCGTTTCGGTGCTGACCACTCCGCCTCGCCGACTGGCGGGGGCCGTCGGCTCGCACCGGTCGAGGCGCCGACGCTAGCCTGTCGTGCCGATGACGGCCGGGGGTTGGACAGGGGTGCGGGATGCAGACGCTGTATGTGACGGATTTCGACGTGCACGCGATAGCGGGGGACACATCGACCGACCCGTTCACGGCTCTTCTCGGCCACTGCGCCGCATGGCTGCGGCCTGCGGACCAATCCGCCGCTTCAGGGCAGTGGCTTCGGTCGCCGGGAGGCCTTGAACTGCCGCCCCGGTGGGCCGGCAGCGGAGCGCGGACGGTCAGGTGGGAAGTCGAGGGTGATGGCAGTGAGGATGCGGTCCGCATCGAGGTGACCCAGCCGTTGCAGGGCCATCCGGCGGCGCGGTTCGTCACCAGGATCACCGTCTCGCGTGGTCCGCAGCGTGCCGGCCTGCGGGTGGCCATGGGGCGTGAGGTGCTGGACGGCTGGCTGGTGGGACAGACCGACGTTGCCACGGTGGCCCGTCCTGGACTGATCAGGAATGTCCTGCGCGACCCGGCGCTGGGCCTGAGCGTCCTGGGCCAGAAGGCGGACGGAAGGTACGAGCGGATCAGGGACGAGGCGACCGCGTACGTTCTGGTGGAGGCCCTGGCCAAGCGGGCTCGGCTGCCGATAGCGGTCCTCTGGCCTCGCACCGACGACGCCTGGAAGGCGGCGTCCAGACTGGCCGACCAACTCGTCGGCCTGGTACAGGTCGTGACCCTCAACTACTTCACAGTGGGCCTCCTGCGGCGGGCCGCGCCCGCGATCGCCGTCCCCACCGGGGGAGCCGTCCTGCTCTGGCCGGGGATGGCCGGAGCACCGGTGACCTGCTCCCGCGAGGAACTCGAAGAGGGCCAGGGCGAGGCGGTCCGTGCCCGCTGGATGGAACTGCTCGGGGAGGCATCGGTCACGGCTCGCGGTACGGACGCCGCTTGGGCCCGGGCCCGCCGGGCCACCCAGCGTGCCGCCGCGTATCGGGCGGAGGCAGAGCTGGTCCGCGCCCGGGAGAGCGGAGACAAGCAACGGGAGATCGACGCCCTCAACGCCACGATCGACCGGCTGAAGGAAGAAGTCGCCTTCTGCTTCGGTGAGGCCGAGCAGTTGGAGAGGGAACGGGACAAGTACAAGGACGAGGCGGCTGACGCCGGGCGGTTCCGCGAGGATGCCCGCTACTGGCGCGAGGCGTACGAAAAGGCCAGGACGTCGGTCGCCCCCGAGACCGACCTGTGGGAGGAGATCCCCTCACTACAGGTCCGGGACGCTGCCGCGACCTATCGGGCCATTGAGGCAGCCGCTGAGCAGCGGATCGTGTTCACCGAGGCCGCGGAGCGGACCTGGAAGAACTCCCGCTATCCCTACCAGCAGGAGATGACCGACTACCTGGTGCGGCTGGCCCGGGCGGCGGTCGACCTGTACGGCGCCGACTCCGCACACTCCCTGCCTCAGCTGGACACCTGGTTCAAGGAGGAGCACGGGCTCACCGTCGCGATGAGCGACCAGTACCTCAAGACCCACCGGGACTTGCGCGAGTTCAAGTACCAGGGAAAGACCTACAACAGCACCCCCCACGTCAAGGTCCGCGACGCGACCTCTCCCAGCGAGGTCGGCCGGATCTACTTCGCGCTCGACGGCGACACCCGCCGGTTCATCGTCGACCACGTCGGGCTGAAGAAGTACTGAGCGCTGTCCTGGGACACCGCGGCGGCGCAAGAGTGAACGAGATGTGGTCGCCGGGACCGGTACTCGGATCTACCTCTTCAGCCTCCAGGGCAGCGCTCCCGCCGAGATCGTGGTCCGCGTGTGGGACGGCCCGGCAGCGACCGGCGGCGACTGGGGAGCCGAGGGCGAACGCGAGGTTGAACTCGAGACACCGACAGGATGTGTGGTCATCCGCGCGTTCTCACCTGAGATCGCCGGTGACTTCCAGCTGCCGTGCCCCAAAGTCTACGAAGGACGCGTTTCTTGGAAGGGACGCCAGACCGCCGAGGACCAGCAGAACAGCCTGCGTGCCCAACTCGCCACACAGGCAAGCCAACTCAACCCGGCTGCCGTCTTCGCGGCCCACCACGAGACCCTGGAAACCTATCGGATCGACCTGTGGTGGAGCGCGGAGTCCGAGGAGGACGAGGAGGACGAATAGGCATCACCCGGTGTGGCACCTCCGCCGGGCCGGCAGAAGAGCCACACCCTGTGAACTGATCGACTCACGAACAGCCCCACGGCGTTCAGGAGCGTCCGTCAACAGGCCTGCCTGAGCACCCATTCCGAGTGCTGGGGGCCGTGTTTCGGTCCCGTCTGGTCACCAAGCCGATGCGCCCCGGCCGGAGGTCCCACCAGGCCTGCGTAAGCGCCGACCAAATGCGGCCGGCCGGCCTGCTCTGATCACCGGAGCGAGCCGGGACCGTTCCCTCCGCGCGGGGTGCAGGTACGCCGCACCGGCGGCGATCACCTGGAGGTCGACTTCGCGACGACCTTCGGGACGAGACGGCAGGCCGCGGTCTGGGCAGCGGCGTCCCCGATGCCCCGACCCGCCGCACACCGCCGGGGACCTCGGCCCAGGCGTGTGCGGTGTCGGGCAGGTCAGGCGCCATAGACCAGATCGGCCCTGCGCCCGGCCAGCGCGCGGGCCAGCACGGCGGCCAGGGCGACCTCCGTGCAGCTATCCGCTGGGCCACCCCCTCGTCGTGGTCGACGCCGTACGGATCAGCAGGCCGACCGACGCCCCCGTCCCTCACATCGGCATCGGGCTGGTGGGGCCCACCCCGGCGACCACAATCCGGGAAGGCAACGGCGCGGTGCTGCCTGCTCACGGCCTCGCCGCGGTCGAACACCTCGTCGACGAGGTCGTTCTGCCCTGACCGGTGCAGTCTCGGGTTCCGGTGGGGGCAGCTACTTGAGGCTCTCTGCAACGCGAATGAGTTCTTCGGCGGAGAGCAATGTCGGGCCGCCGGTGGTGATGCTGAAGGTGTAGGTCCCGTCAGACCATGTCAGGGAACGGGGTCCAAGAGACGGATTCGTCTGTGTGATCGACGCAGGGTGCTTGTTGACGCCGGCGACCTGACCAACTGGTAGAGGGCCGCTGCGGAGGGCTTGGCTGATGATCAGGGACCATCCGGACTGAGGGTCCGTTCCCAGCTGGTACCCGCTGGCCCAGGCGGGAATGTCGGACGGGAGCGGATCCAGGCCCGGCAACTCGACCATCCTGGCCGCCGGGTACGGGTAGTAGTTCTCGGGTAGGTAGGTCGGCCGGAGAAGATCGCGCTCATCGAAGTGGACGGCGGGCCTGCCTGCGACTGTGTCGTACAGCGTTCGGGGGCCGAGCGGCTTTGTCAGGTGGGTTGTGATGCGTCCGATCCCGCCGGGATCGCAGAACCCCGGGGCGGCTGTGTGCCGTAGGGAGACCTTCACCGAGTCAGCCGTCTCGTGGGCCACGAGCTCGGGCTTCTTCTCGCAACTCCAGCCGATGTTGAGCGTCAGGGTCTGGCCGTCGGCGCTTACCAGCAGTTGGGCCGGCACGGGGCCCTCGTGCACCTTGGGCTCCGGAGCCCGATTCAGCCATGCGTTGATCGCGAAGCCGCTTCCGAGAACGGCCACGGCGGCTACCGCGGCCAAGCGGGTTCGCCGTCCGCGCTTCGATATCTGACGGGCGGTACTTTGCTCCACGGGCCCTCCCTGCGGTCATGGCCATGCTTGCGGTACGGCGTGCGCGAAGTCAAACCGGGCGGGAAATGATACTTGCCGGGCAAAGCGCCCAAAACCCGCGGAGACCTTATTGTCAAGAGATGGTAAATCCTCGACTGCTATGCCCGAAAGGGCGAGCAAAGGTGCTTCTGGGGATTTTATTTGAGGTGTCATGGGAGTTCGCCCCGAAGTATGGCTCCGGCGCAGGACCGCTCGCGACGGCTGGTTGTGTCCCGCATGGGGGAATAGAGTGGCTCAAAATGGCAACTCCAGTCGGAAGTGGATAGTTCTAGCCACTGCCCTGTTGGCGTCGGTGTCCGCAATTGCTCCGGCCATCGCCATGTCGGGGGATGGCGCTCCCCATCAACAGCATCGGACCGTCGCTTGACGGCAGTGGCCTCGACCTCGGTTACGAGGCGGACGACGAACGGATGCCCGGGACGCTCGTTGCGCCGCCTTCCGCCGAAGAACTGACGCCACAGGTGGAGGCCATCGCGTCTGCCGTTGCCGGTGTGGAAGTCCGCGCCCACCACCAGGCGACGGTTGTGGACCTGACGCGAGGCGCAGACCACGAACCGTGGTACGGCGGTGCTGGCGTACAGACTCCGGGTGGGACCATCTGTTCCACCGGCTTCGGCGTGTACAAGCCCGCGGACATGTACAAGAGCTTGGTCACCACCGCCTGGCACTGCGGCGCAGGCTCATACAACACCTGGTACAGCCGGCAGTACATGGGCTACGCCAACGAGGGCGACGGAAATGCCGCCGATGACACGATCGGTATCGTCCCGCGCGACACCCAGAAATCGGGCGGATACATCTATGGCGGCCCGTGGAACGATAGCACCGATTATGCCATGCAGGTCTCGGGCTCTGGCGGCAACAACGTAGGCGACTATGTGTGCCAATCCGCCGCCAACTCGGGAGGGCACTGCAATATCCGCATCGCGCAAGTGGATCGGCAGATCCTAGGGCCTAACGGCGTCTGGCGGAAGTTCGCTGACGAGGCTGTTCAGACGGATCCGAACGAAATCGCCGCTGCCAACGGCGACAGCGGTGGACCTGTCGTCGCGATCGTCGACAACGGTAACAAGGTCCAGGCCCGCGGAACCGTCACGTCGCTCGAGAAGGAACAGGAGTGTGCCGGTCGAACGACCTCTGACGGTGGATATCGAACGCCGTGGTGCTTCCACGGGATGTGGTACGTCCCGATTTCTCAGACGCTCGCCGACATGGGATGGGTCCTGAGGACGGACAACCCGTGAGGACAAGCCGCTCTGGAAGCAGTACCCGGGTGCCGCGAGCTCTCTGACGACAGGAAGGTGCGGGGGCAGGCCAGTCGGCCCGCCCCCGCACGGGCGAGCGCAAGGCCGGCGTCTTTCCGGCAGGCCGCGCAGAGGGGCGATCGCCACGCCTTCCTGTTCGACGGTGGACGTTACACGGCAAGCTCAGTTGCCCCATCCGTACAGTGCTCGGCGTACTCGTGCGCCGTCCGGTACTGCCGCCGGGCGCCAGGGCATGAACGGCGGGCCAGGCGCTGCCGACGGCAGAGCCGTCGGTCTGCGCATCGGGGTCAGCAGGTCTTCTGGTAGGGCACCTCGGGGAGGTACGTGTCCCAGTCGGCTTGCGGTAGTCCGCCTGCGGCTCGTTCGCAGATGTCGGCGGCCTCCCGGTCCGGGGCGATGGTGATCTCGTGTACGGGCGCGTGCTCGGTCGCTGCGCGCAGGGTGCGGTCGTCGGGGCCGAACGCCAGGGAGAGGGTGGCGCCTCCTGACGTGGGGAGGGCGGGGCCGAGCGGCTGGCGGGATGCGAGGTCCCACATCCGTAGCGTGCCGTCGGTGCCCGCGGCGGCGAGGGTGCGGCCGTCGTGGGAGAAGGCCAGTGCGGAGATGGGGTCGAGCGCCCCTGCGGCGTTGGGTGGGAAGGCGCCGGGCAGGATGCCCAGGTTCCGCTCGGCGTTGCCGTCCCAGAGGGTGACGCGGCCGGCTTCGTCGCCGGTGGCCAGGTACGTGCCGTCCGGGCTGAACGCCACGGTGCGGGTCGTGTTCTGGGTGAGCGTACGAGGGGCCCCTCGGCCTGACGGCAGGTCGGCGAGTTGGTTGTGGGAGGTGACGAGGAGCTGTCCGTCCGGCCGGACGGCGAGTTGCTCCCCGCCGAGGCCGGAGAGCATCCGGGTCCTGGCCCGTCGGGGCAGGTCCCAGACTTCCAGGGCCTCCTCCTGCGGCATCCGTGACACCAGGAGCGAGCTTCCGTCCGGTGTGAAGGCGATCGCGTTGACGTCGTCCACCGCACGCCGTTCGGGAGCCGCGAGGTCCAGGGTCGCGGTCGTGCGGCCGGCGGAGACGTCCCAGACGGACACTCTGGGTGGTGAGGTCGGCTGCCTGTGGTCGACGATGCCGTAGGCGAAGGCCCGCCCGTCGGGACGGAACGCCATGAGGACGGTGCAGGAGAAGGAGAGCCGTCTGCCCTCGGGAGGCGGCAGGCAGGACAGGACGGGCAGGTCGACGACGTGCCCCGCGCCCCGGAGGTCCCGCAGTCGGATGCGGTGCGTGTGGTCGCCCTCGGACGACACCAGGGTGGCGAGCATGCTGCCGTCCGGGCTGAACGCGGCGGCGGCGACCGGCTGGCTCGTCCAGGCCGGGGCGAGGACGTTCGTGAGGTCGATGGTGCGCACCGCGGCTCCGGTCGAGCCCTCCAGGTAGCGGATCCGGTGTCCGTCCGGATCCAGCCTGAACTGGCCGGCGTCGGTGTTGGCGAGCGGATGCCGCAGGAGCGGGACCGACGGGATGTCGAGGCGCCACAGCAGCACCTCCTTGCCGTCCGACGCCACCATGAGCGTTCCGTCCGTGCTGAACGACGCCTCCCTGAGGTCGGCGTGTTCGACCCGCGGAAGTTCCGTTCCCGAGGCGATGTCCCAGATCCGGACGCCCCCGCCGTCGACGACCGCCAGCCGGCGGCTGTCCGGTGAGAACCCGACGGCCTGGTCCAGGCACTGCTGCGCGGTGGCGTCGGGAGCCCCGGAGAGCGGGACCTCGCGCTGCTCGGGCACGTTCCACAGCTGGACCGGCCCGCCCGGAACGCACAGTGCCATCAGGAGGTCGTCGGGGCTGACCGACGCCTCGGGATACGGGAAGTGCAAGGCCTCTCGTATTCGACCGTCAGGGCCTGCTCCGCCTTCGTGACCTCGGCCAGGTTCGATCTACTGCTGTAGGTGAGCTGGCGGAGGCGATCGGCTCCGCGGGAGTGTTTCAGGCAGACGCACAGATCCCCGTTTGTGGGACTTTGCTGTTGTTGACCGTCCTTGCCCAGGCTGTTGGCGCACAAGACCAGCGTCGTCCACAGCAGCGCGCCGAGCGCCTTCGCCTCGTAGGTCCGCAGCGTCGCTCCACGGAACCAGGTGTGCTTGCCGGGCTGTGGCCCTTCCGAGGCATCGATGCTCTGCAACGCGGTGACGAAGCCGGACAGGCCCTCGGCGAGGCGGATCGACGACTGACTCGAACGTCGCGGGCGTGCCGTCGATCCACCCGTAGACCGACCGTGCGAACGGGTAGGTCGCACCAGGACTCCCCTCCGCCAGCGGCACCGGTGTCGGCAGTGGGAGAGCGGGAGTCGGAGCAACATGTCGGCGCCCAACCGGAAGGTCCGGTTGTCCCAGCCACCGCTCTCCACCGCCGTCACAGGTGGTGCGGCTCATCGTGGGAACTGTTCGGCCGTTCAACGAGTAGGGCGAACGGGGTGTCCGACGAGACCGTGACGTCCTGGAAGCCTGCCGCGCTGACGGGGTGTCGCGGCGGCGGTGTTACCGGCGAGTTCACCGAATGCTCGCCGGATGTCTTGCGGGCCGTGCGGAGGGCTGAGTTGGATGGACAACATCCCTCGACCCGACGGGTCCACGACAACGCCCCCCACGGAGGCCCGATGTCCCTGTCGTCCGTCCGCCGCGCCCTCGGCGCCGGCGCCGGCGCCGCCGCCACCGTCCTCGCCGTGCTCGGCGCCGTCCCGGCCTCGGCCGAGAGTGCCCCGGCGGCCGTGCCCCCGCTCGACGTGCTGTCCTACAACACGTTCCTGATGAGCACTTCGCTCTACCCCAACTGGGGCCAGCAGTACCGCGCGCAGGCCATCGCCTCGGCGGACTTCTTCCAGGGCCACGACGTGGTCGTGCTGCAGGAGGCCTTCGACAACGCGGCCTCCGACGCGCTGACCGCCAAGGCCTCCGCCGCGTACCCGTACCACACGCCGGTGGTCGGCCGCTCCACCAGCGGCTGGGACGCCACCTCGGGCAGCTACAGCTCCACCACCCCCGAGGACGGCGGCGTCACCCTGCTCAGCAAGTGGCCGATCCTGCGCAAGGAGCAGTTCGTCTTCAAGGACGCCTGCGGCTCGGACTGGTTCTCCAACAAGGGCTTCGTCTACGCGGTGCTGGACGTGAACGGCCGCCGCACCCACGTGGTCGGCACCCACCTGCAGTCCACCGACTCGGGCTGCGCGAGCGGCCAGGCGGCGGACGTCCGGGCCAAGCAGCTCACCGCGATGCGCTCCTTCCTGGACGCCAAGCGGATCCCGGCCGAGGAGCCGGTCCTGGTCGCGGGCGACCTCAACATCGACTCGCACGGCTCCGAGTACCCGGCGCTGCTGACGAACGGGAACCTCGCCCCGGCCACCGAGCGCACCGGCTGGCCGTACTCCTTCGACACCGTCGACAACTCGATCGCCGCCTACCGCTACCCGGGCGAGCCCAAGGAGGACCTCGACTACGTCCTCTACCGGGCCGACCACGCCCGCCCGCAGCAGTACGCCAACCAGGTGGTCCGGGTGCACAGCGCGCCCTGGACGGTGAGCAGTTGGGGCAAGAGCTACACCTACACCGACCTCTCCGACCACTACCCGCTCGCCGCGCGCTGACGGCCCGGAACCCCGGGCGGTGTGGGATGCGTCACCCGTGACACCGCGCGGGCGGTTCGGCCCCTTACGATCCTGAACGCCGAGGTCGGGCGCCGTCGTACCCCGGCGGCGCCCGCCCGGCAGCCAGCGATCCGGCCCGAGGAGAAGCGCCCGTGTCCACCCCCACCGCCGCGCCCGACAGCTACTACCAGCGCACCGGCGAGAACAGCTACAAGCCCACCGTGCAGGCGCAGGGCGCCTGGCACCCCGACGAGCAGCACTTCAGCCCGCTCGGCGGCCTGATCGTGCACGCCATCGACCGGTACCGGGCCGACCGGGGGGACGGCCGTCCCGCCGACGGCCTGGCGCTGGCCCGGATCAGCTTCGACATACTCGGCCTGATCGCCCTCGACGAGTTCGAGATCACGGTGGAGACCGTCCGCCCCGGGCGCACCATCGAGCTGATCGAGGCCACCGTGGTGATCGGTGGGCGCGCCGTGGTCCGGGCCCGCGCCTGGTTCCTCGCCGAGCTGGACACCACCGCCGTCGCCGGCACCCACGACGAGCCGCTGCCGGGGCCCGAGGAGTTCGAGCCCTGGGCGATGGACGGGGTGTGGGGCGGCGGCTACATCGCCTCGATCGACGTCCGCCACCGCCCCACCGCCCCGGGCCGGGCCGCCGCCTGGATCTCGACCCCGGTCGAGCTGGTCGCGGGGGAGCCGAGCGGCCCGCACGCCGCCTTCGTCATGCTGGTGGACACCGCCAACGGCATCGCGGTGCGGCAGGACCCCACCGAGTGGATGTTCCCCAACACCGACCTGACGATCCACTTCCACCGCCGCCCCGAGGGCCGCTGGACCGGCCTGGACACCGCCGTCAGCTTCGGCCCGGCCGGGCACGGGATCACCAGCACCGTGCTGCACGACGTCCACGGCCCGGTCGGCCGGGCCGAGCAGATCCTCACTGTCCGCCCGCTGAACGGGAGTTGACGGAGCCAGGTGCCGCCGACCGAACCCCGGGCGGCGGCACCGCGGGCGCTCAGCCGGTCAGCGAGTCCATGAAGGAGCTCACCGAGAAGACCGCCTGCCCAGGCCCGGCCGGGCCGTAGCCGGGCGGGGAGGAGAGGCCGAACTCCTCCAGGGTGGCCCGGTAGGTCTGCAGCAGCCGGATGTGGTACTCCAGCGGCGCGCCCTGCGGGTTGGCCTTGCCGAGCGGGGTGGTGGGCTCGGGGCACCAGGTGGTGAAGCGCGGGACCACGCCGTGGGACATGAAGAAGCGCAGGCCCTCCTCGGTGGAGGCGATCGCCTCGTCCACCGTGGTGAAGCCGAAGGGCTCGGCCATCTCCACGCCCGCGACGAAGTTGGGGATCACGTTCTCCGGGCCGAACACCTCGGTGGAGTCGAGGATCCGGCGGTGCCACTCGTCCCGGCCGACGTAGCGCTCCTTGCCCGGGCAGTAGAGCTCGAACAGCCGCTTGTCCCACACCTCGAAGTTGGGGTGGTAGATCCGCACGCCGTAGTCGTGGAAGCGCTGGACGTCCTCGCGCGGCAGCGCCTGGGCCACCACCTTGCCGATCCAGCGGCCGGGGAAGCGCTCCTCGATGGCCTTGGCGTACTGCCCGTAGAAGTCGGCCTCGTCCCGGCCGCCGACGTGCGAGGTGATCGCGCCGCCGGTGAGGGTGTACGCCTGGGAGGCGCGGGCGGTGTCGTGCTGGTCGATCAGCGCCAGCGCCTCCAGCACCTCCTCGACCGGCTTGACCCCGGTGTACGGGCGGCCGGCGGCCTTGTGCTGGCGCCAGTTGTGGTTGATGTCGCAGTACTGGCACTCCTCCTTGGCGCCGAAGTACTGGCAGACCCGGAACACCGTGAGGTAGATCAGGTAACCCCACTGGATGGTCGGGGCGACCTCCATCACCGACTTCCCGTTGGCCAGCGTGTGCCGGTAGTAGTCCGGCATCGGCGGCAGCCCGACGTCGGCGATCCGGTCGCCGTCCAGGTAGAGGCCGAGCGTGCCGTCCTCGCCCGCGCCGACCCGGTACGGCGAGTCCGGGTTCACCCGCACCGACACCACCGTGCGGCGCAGCCCGTACGGCCCGCCGGTCAGCACGACCTCCTCCGGCGGCCGGTTGAGGGCGGCGGCGCCCAGCTCGGGCAGGGTGCGGTGGTCGAAGGAGAAGATGAAGTACGACTTCGGCTTGACCTCGCCGCCCCCGTCGGCACCGGCGCTGCCGCTGAGCGCGGACTCGTCGAAGGCCATGCCGCCGCGCAGCAGGTCCTCCTTGATCACCGCCTCCCGGGGCACGTCGGGATAGCGCTCCATGAGCTCCTCGACGAGGGCGGTGCGGCTGCGGGCCTGGCTCTCCATGCGCTGGTCTTCCTTCCTGGCCCCGTCCTCACGGCGCCCAGCCCATTCTGGTCCCCCTTACGCACCCGTTCGTGCACCGGGCCCGGCCGGGGGGCGGTCGACCGGTCCATGGTGCGGGCCGGGGCGGCAGCGCGCCTCGGCCCACGGGACCATGATCAACGGGACCTGCGTCTTAGACCTGCGTCTTGGACATGTGTCTTGGATATGTGTCCTGGACCTGCGTTCCAGACGTGCATCCTGGACGCTCGTCCTGGACATACATGCTGAACGCTCGTCCTAGACGTCCGTCCTGAACGCTCGTGCTAGGCCCGGTGCAGCAGCGCGGCGGCCGCCGCCAGCAGGTCCTCGTTGTGGCCGAGGACGTCGCGCCTGGTCAGCCGGTGCAGCGGGTCGGCCGCGACGCCGAAGTCCTCCAGCGGGACGCCGATGCTCGCCCCGGCCCGGGTGGCGCGGCGCAGGGCGACGCGGAAGCCGGCCCCGCGCGGCAGGGCGGGCAGCAGCTCGGGCAGCCAGACGCGCAGCAGGTCGTACGTCCACAC
>NZ_JBEXJK010000215.1:0-14100 GCF_040609095.1 Kitasatospora sp. NPDC004799 | reverse complement strand
CCGGGCGGGGGGGGGGGCGGGGGGGGGGCGGGCCGCGGGGGGGCGCGCGGGGGGGGGGGGCCGCGGGGGGGGGGGGCCCGCCCCCCCCGCTTTGGGGGCGGCCCCCGTCCCCCCGGGGCGCCGGGGGCCTGTGGGTCGTGGGGGCGAAACCGGTCGGGGCCCGGGGTGTCCCCCGGGGCGCCCCCTTCCGCAGCGGGCTTAGCTGAACGAGTCGCCGCAGGCGCAGGAGCCGGTGGCGTTCGGGTTGTCGATGGTGAAGCCCTGCTTCTCGATGGTGTCGACGAAGTCGACGGTGGCGCCGCCCAGGTACGGGGCGCTCATCCGGTCGGTGACGACCTTGACACCGCCGAAGTCCTTGATCACGTCGCCGTCGAGCGAGCGCTCGTCGAAGAACAGCTGGTAACGCAGGCCGGAGCAGCCGCCGGGCTGGACGGCGACGCGCAGCGCGAGGTCCTCGCGGCCTTCCTGCTCCAGCAGGGCCTTGACCTTGGCCGCGGCGGCATCGGTGAGGAGGATGCCACTCTCGACGGTGGTCTCGTCCTGGACGGTCATCTGCTTTCTCCCGGTCTTGACGACGGTCTGCCGCCAGTGCCAACCAACGGCCGTCCGGTTTCATTTCCCGGGCGGCGATGGATTTCTGCGGACTGTTCGCGGCTGGTTCTCCGCGGGCCGGGTGTGCCACCCGTGTCCCCTACGCTCCCCATGCTCGCACACCCCCGGAGGGCGGGTCACCGCGCGAGGCGTGGATCCGGGTGAACCGGCCCCGCGGCGGGCCGCCGGACGCCAGGATGGTCCCCGTGATCCTTCGCCCGGTCAGGGACACCGCCGCGGACGCGGAGGTCGTCCAGGAGCTCGCCGACGCCGCGTACGCCGACGCCTTCCCGGCCGCGGCGGTGCCGGAGCCGGTACCGCTGCGGCTGGCCCGGACCAGGCACCTGGCGCGCACCGATCCCGGCGGCTGCTGGCTCGCCTCGATCGACGGCGAGCCGGTCGGGGCGGTGCTGTCGGTCCGCCGGGAGGGCCTGTGGGCACCCTCCCTGTACGCCGTCCGGCCGGCCGCGCAGGGCAAGGGCGTCGGGCGGCTGCTGCTGGAGCGGGCGGCGGAGCACTCCCGGGGCTGCCTGCGCGGGATGGTCTGCGCCGCGGACTCCCCGGCGGCGGCCCGCCGCTACCGGCTGGCCGGGTTCACCCTGCACCCGGCGATGCGGCTGGCCGGGCGGGTGGACCGGGCCGGCCTGCTCGATCCCGGGGACATCCCGGTGCACCGCGGCAACGCCACCCACCTGCACCTGCTGGACTCGGTGGACCGGCGGCTGCGCGGGTCCGCGCACGGGCCGGACCACGCGCTGATGCTGGGCCACTTCGAGGAGCTCCTGATCGCCGACGCGCTGGCCGGCAGCGGCTACTGCTACCGGGACGGCGGGGTGGTGCGGCTGCTCGCGGCCACCAGCAAGCGGATCGCCGTCCGGCTGCTGCGCGAGGCGCTGGCCCGGGTGCCGGACGGGGTCGAGGCGCGGGTGGAGCACCTGACCGCCGAGCAGGAGTGGGCGCTGGACGTCGGGCTGGAGGTCGGGCTGACGCCCCGGGCCGGCGGGTTCGTCGGGGTGCGCGGGATGCGGCCGCCGGCGCCGTACCTGCCGAGCGGGGCCTTCCTGTAGCCGGGACGTTCCTGCCGCCGGGGGCACGCGTACGGCCCCCGCCGGGATGCCCGGCGGGGGCCGTACGTCGGGACGTCGGAACGTCCGGAGCCCGTGGGATCAGACCATGGTGTCCAGGATCTCCTGGACCATCTCCATGGTGGTGCCCGGGTGCAGGAAGGCGAAGCGGGCGACCGTCTCGCCGTCCCAGCCGGTGGGGGTGACGAAGCCGATCTGGTCCGCGAGCAGCTGCTGCGACCAGCGGTAGTAGTCGTCGTTGGTCCAGCCCTTGCGCTTGAAGCAGACCGCCGAGAGCTGCGGGTCGAACAGCAGCTCCAGGTGCTCGGACTCGCGGATCAGCTGCGCCGTCTCCCGGGCCAGGGTGAGGCCGGTCTCGATGGCGTCGGTGTAGGCCTGGACGCCGTGCACGGCCAGCGAGAACCAGAGCGGCAGGCCGCGGGCGCGCCGGGTCAGGTGGTAGGCGTAGTCGGTGGGGTTCCACTCGTCGCCCTCGATGTGCAGGACGTCCAGGTAGGAGGCGTCCTGGGTGTGCACGGCGCGGGCGAGCTGCGGGTTGCGGTAGATCAGCGCGGCGCAGTCGAAGGGGGCGAACAGCCACTTGTGCGGGTCGACCACGAAGGAGTCGGCGTGCTCGATGCCCTCGTAGCGCTCGCGCACCGAGGGGGCGAACAGGCCCGCGCCGCCGTAGGCGCCGTCGACGTGGAACCAGAGGTCGCGCTCGCGGGCGACCTCGGCCAGGCCCTTGAGGTCGTCGACGATGCCCTCGTTGGTGGTGCCGGCCGTGCCGACGACGGCGATCACCGTCTCGGGATTGGGGTCGGCGGCCAGCGCGGCGCGCAGCGCCTCCCCGGTGAACCGCCGGTCGACGGTCGGGACCTTGAAGGCCTCGACGCCGATGATGTTGAAGGTGTTCTTGACCGAGGAGTGCACCTGGTCGGCGACGGCGATCCGCAGCCGCGCCTCCGGTCCGACGCCCAGCCTGCGCCGGGCGGTGTCGCGGGCGACCACGAGGGCGGAGAGGTTGCCCGCCGAGCCACCGGAGACGAAGCAGCCGCCGGCCGACTGGGGCAGGCCCGCGCGGTCGGCTATCAGGCGCAGCACCTGGTTCTCGGCGGCGATCGCGCCGGCCGCCTCCAGCCAGGAGATGCCCTGCAGGGAGGCGCAGGAGACGACCATGTCGAACAGCAGCGCGGCCTTGGTCGGGGCGCACGGGATGAAGGACAGGTAGCGCGGGCTGTCGGCGGAGATGACCGCCCGGGACAGCTCGTGGTCGTACAGCTTGAGCACGTCGACCGGGTCGTTGCCGTCCTGGTTCAGCAGGCCGGCCAGCTGGGTGCGCAGGTGCTCGCCGTCACCGGGGTGGTCCAGCGGGACGGGATCGTACTGCAGCCGCTCCCGCATGTAGTCGAAAACCAGGTCGACCAGTTCGTTGTCGGGCCGGTGCATGCGGTCGGGTGCTGCGGACACGGCTGTCCCTCTCGGCGTGGGGTGTCGGGGGGCGCCCGGTCGGCGGGACGCTTCACCGCGACGGCCGGACCTGATCAGCGTAAGCAGCGGGGGTGTCCCACCGCGCGTCGGAACGCGGCTGGTCAGGCAGGTTTCGGGCGTCTTCGGGGCGGTCCGCGCAGGATTCCTGCGTACCGCCCGGTGCCGGTCAGCCGATGAGCTGGGAGAGCACCACCGAGGAGCGGCTGCGCTGCACTCCGGGCTCGCGCCGGATGCGCTCGATGACGGCCTCCAGGTGGCGCATGTCGGCGGCCCGCAGGTGGACCAGGGCGTCCGGGTCGCCGGTGACCGTCCAGGCGGCGACCACCTCGGGGAACTGCCGCAGGCTGGCGAGGATCTCCTCGGGGGCGGTGCGCTCGCGGCAGTAGACCTCGACGAAGGCCTCGGTCTGCCAGCCCAGCACGGACGGGTCCAGCACCACGGTGAAGCCCCGCACCACGCCGCGCGCCCGCAGCCGGTCGATCCGCCGGCGCACGGCGGTGGCGGAGAGGTTCACCTGCAGGCCGATCTCGGCGTACGAGGCCCGGCCGTCGCTGCCGAGCCGGGCGAGCAGGAGCCGGTCGGTCTCGTCCAGGTCGGCCCCGACCACCTCGTGCGCTCGGCTGCTGCTCATGGGTGCGGGGCTCCACGGGTCGTACGGGGGAATCGGTGGGGCGCTCCGGCTGAGGGTGTCATTGCCACGGCCACTGCCGAAACGGTTCGGCACCATTCTGGCGGATGACCTGGACGAATTCACCGCCGATGGATGACGGGCCGGCGGCCGTCACGGGACGAGCAGCACGATCTTGCCCCGGGTGCGGCCCTCCGCGCTGAGCGCCTGGGCGGAGGCGGCCTGGGCCAGCGGGAAGGTGGAGGCGACGGTGACGGTCAGCCGGCCGTCGTCCGCGATCCGGGCCAGCTCGGCGAGGCCGTCGGCGTCCGGGCGGACCCAGACGTACCGGCCGCCGAGCGCCTTGACCCCGAAGTCGGCGACCGAGGCGATCCGGGCCGGGTCCGCCACCAGGGCGGCCGAGAGCTGGACGGCGCCGTGGCCGACCAGGTCGAGGGCCGCGTCCACCCCGTCGGGGGCGAGCGCGCGGACCCGGTCGGCCAGGCCCTCGCCGTAGACCACCGGCTCGGCGCCGAGACCGCGCAGGTAGTCGTGGTTGCGCTCGGCCGCGGTGCCGATCACCCGGGCGCCGGCGGCCCGGGCCAGCTGCACCGCCAGGTGGCCGACCCCGCCCGCGGCGGCGTGCACCAGGACGGTCTCCCCCGCGGTGAGGCGCAGCGCCCGCAGGCTCTGCAGGGCGGTGAGCCCGGCCAGCGGCAGGCCGCCGGACTGCGCCCAGTCCAGCACGGCCGGCTTGCGGGCCAGGGTGCGGACCGGGGCGGAGACCAGCTCCGCGTAGGTGCCGTGCTCGACGGCGTCCTTGCGGACGTAGCCGTACACCTCGTCGCCCGGGGCGAACTCGGTGACCCCGCCGCCGACCGCGCGGACCACGCCGGCCACGTCCCAGCCCATGACCAGCGGGAAGTGCACGTCGAGGATGCCGTCCAGGGCGCCGTCCCGGACCTTCCAGTCCACCGGGTTCACCCCGGCCGCCCGGACCTCGACCAGGACGGAGTCGGGCCCGACCTTGGGGTCCGGCAGGTCGGTGTACTCGACCACCTCGGGGCCGCCGTAGCGATTGATCGCGATTGCTTTCATGGCTCAGCCATACCCCGGGGCTTCGAAATATCGATTCGGCCACGGTCGGAAGCATCCGATTCGGCGAGCGGTTCTCGTCACATCGACAGGATGGCCATCGTCACTCTGACGCTAACCGGTTATCATAGATAGCGTCAGATAGACGAAAAGGCTTCACCGCTTGATCGGCCGCACAGAAGGGCACCCGCCCGTGACCACCACCATCACCGAGACCCACGGCGTCGACCCCACTCCGACGCCGCTCGCTCTGCTGCTGCTCGGCCGCGAGGCCGACCCGAACAGCGAGCGCGGCGTCGAATGCCCCGGTGACCTCCCCCCGGCCTCCGACCCGAACCTCGTCGAGCGCGCCCGCGCGGCCAAGGCCGCGCTCGGCGACCGCGTCTTCATCCTCGGCCACCACTACCAGCGCGACGAGGTGATCGAGTTCGCCGACGTCACCGGCGACTCCTTCAAGCTCGCCCGCGACGCGGCGGCCCGTCCCGAGGCCGAGTACATCGTCTTCTGCGGCGTGCACTTCATGGCCGAGTCCGCGGACATCCTCACCAGCGACCGGCAGCAGGTCGTCCTGCCGGACCTCGCGGCCGGCTGCTCGATGGCCGACATGGCCACCGCCGAGCAGGTCGCCGAGTGCTGGGACGTGCTGACCGACGCCGGCATAGCCGACGTGACCGTCCCGGTCTCGTACATGAACTCCTCCGCCGACATCAAGGCCTTCACCGGCCGGCACGGCGGCCTCATCTGCACCTCCTCCAACGCCAAGCGCGCCCTGGAGTGGGCCTTCGAGCAGGGCCAGAAGGTGCTCTTCCTGCCCGACCAGCACCTCGGCCGCAACACCGCGGTGCGGGACATGGGCTTCTCGCTGGACGACTGCGTCGTCTACAACCCGCACCGGCCGAACGGCGGCCTGACCGCCGAGCAGCTGCGGGACGCGAAGATGATCCTCTGGCGCGGCCACTGCTCGGTGCACGGCCGGTTCAGCCTGGACTCGGTGAACGACGTCCGCGAGCGGATCCCCGGCGTGACCGTCCTGGTGCACCCCGAGTGCAAGCACGAGGTCGTCGCGGCCGCCGACATGGTGGGCTCGACCGAGTACATCATCAAGGCGCTGGACGCCGCCGAGCCCGGCTCCAAGTGGGCCATCGGGACCGAGCTGAACCTGGTCCGGCGCCTGGCCAAGGCGCACCCGGACAAGGAGATCGTCTTCCTGGACCGCGCGGTCTGCTTCTGCTCGACCATGAACCGGATCGACCTGCCGCACCTGGTCTGGGCGCTGGAGTCGCTGGTCGAGGGCCGGGTGCCAAACGTGATCACCGTCGACCCGGAGACCGAGAAGTACGCCAAGGCGGCGCTCGACCGGATGCTCGCCCTGCCGTAGGCGGGACCCGCCCGCGAGCGGGCGACCCGCCCCGAGCCGGCGAACAACAGCGAGCGGGCGAATAACAGCGAAGGGCGGCCCCCTCCCAACGGAGGGGGCCGCCCTTTCGTCTGGCAGCGAGCCGGGGGTGCTACTCGGGGAAGCCCGGGATCACGCCCTCGCCCTCGGCCATCAGCAGCTCGCGGACCTCGTCGATCGTCGCGTCGGCGCTCGGCAGGATCAGCTCCGACGGCTCCAGCGAGTCCAGCGGCACCGGGGTGCCGTACTGCTTCACCGCGTCGATGAGCTTGCCGTAGGCCTCGCGGAAGAGCGTCTCGTCCCCCGACTCCACCGCGGTGACGAGCTCGGCGTCGAGCTCGTTGAGCAGGTTCAGGTGGTCCTCGCCCACCTCGTACTGCCCTTCACCCATGACCCTCATGATCATGCCGTGCGTCTCCCTGGTTCGTGGGGTCGAGCTCAGATCACTTGTTGTAGTTGATGCGCGGGGTGTCCTGCGGCTGCTGCTGGGGCTGCTGCTGCGGCTGGCCCTGCTCGATCGCGGCGGGGCCGGCCGAGGAGGGACCGGACAGCTCGGCCTTCATCCGGGCCAGCTCCAGCTCGACGTCGGAACCGCCGGCCACCCGCTCCAGCTCGGCCTCGATGTCGTCCTTGCGGCCGAGACCGCTCGCGTCGTCGAGCGCGCCGGAGGCAAGCAGTTCGTCGATGGCACCGGCCCGGGCCTGCATCTGGGCGGTCTTGTCCTCGGCACGCTGGATCGCCAGGCCGACGTCGCCCATCTCCTCCGAGATCCCGGAGAAGGACTCGGCGATGCGGGTCTGCGCCTGGGCGGCCGTGTACGTCGCCTTGATGGTCTCCTTCTTGGTGCGGAAGGCGTCCACCTTGGCCTGAAGTCGCTGGGAGGCGAGCGTGAGCTTCTCCTCCTCGGCCTGGAGCTGCTGGTACTGCGTCTCCAGGTCGGTGATCTGCGACTGCATGTTGGCCTTGCGGGTCAGCGCCTCGCGGGCGAGGTCCTCGCGGCCGAGCGACAGCGCCTTGCGGCCCTGGTCCTCGTACTTGGCCGACTGCTGCTGGAGCTGCGTCAGCTGGAGTTCGAGCCGCTTGCGCGAGGTCGCGACGTCCGCGACGCCACGCCGTACCTTCTGCAGCAGTTCGAGCTGCTTCTGGTAGGAGTAGTCGAGCGTCTCACGGGGATCCTCCGCCCGGTCCAAGGCCTTGTTCGCCTTGGAGCGGAAGATCAGCCCCATACGCTTCATGATTCCGTCGCTCATGGGCCTCGGGTGCCCCCTTCTCCGGCCTGCGGTCTCTATCTCGTTACCAGACACGACGAGTGTATGTGCAGCGAGCCCGTCGCCGCAGTGCACCTGCCTGCAACAAGACTGCTACAGCGACCAGTGGGTTTCCTCCTCCCCCGGGTGGATCCGCCCCTCATACCCCTCATCGTCCATCCGACTGATCCCCTACGGGAAGGCCCCGGGAAACCCGGGTCGGACGGCCGCCCGGCGGCATCGATATGCGTTTGGGTCCGAGGGCACCCGTGGAAGCCGCGTCGCACCCCGTACGCTGGTGGTGTGTTCCGACGCCGTTCAGATGATGCCGCCGCCTCCGCCACCGTGCTGGAGAAGCAGGACGAGACGACCCAGGCCCGCGACCCGCAGGCCAAGAAGGGCCGCCCCACCCCCAAGCGCAGTGAGGCCGAGGCCAACCGGCGTACCCGGGTGACCGTGCCCAAGGACCGCAAGGAGGCCGCCCGCCAGGGGCGCGAGCGCATGCGCGTCGAGCGCGAGAAGCAGCGCCAGGCCCTGATGAACGGCGACGAGCGCCACCTCCCGGCCCGGGACAAGGGCCCGGTGCGCAAGTTCGCCCGCGACTACGTGGACTCCCGCTGGTCGCTCGCCGAGTTCTTCCTGCCGGCCGCCGTGGTCATCCTGGTGCTCAGCATCGTCAAGGTGCCGGCCCTCCAGCTGCTCTCCACCCTGCTGTTCCTGCTGTTCTTCGTGTTCGTGGTCCTGGACTTCGTCCGCCTCGGCCTCGGCCTGCGCAAGCAGCTGGGCGAGCGCTTCGCCGGGCAGAACACCCGCGGCGCCGTCGCGTACGGCATCATGCGCACCCTCCAGATGCGCCGGCTGCGCCTGCCCAAGCCGCAGGTGCGGCGCGGGGAGAAGCCCTGACCGCCGAACCGGTCGACTCCGGCTGGGCCCCGCCCTCCTGGGAGGGGCCCGGCCTCTACGCACTTCCCGGCGCACTTCCCGGCCAGGGGGGCGCGCTTCCGGGGCAGGGCGCCGGCGGCCACGACCGGATCGCCCAGGAGCGCCGGCTGCCCTCGCGCAGCGGGTCCTTCGCGGGCGGCACCGGCGCCTGGCTGGACCGGCACGGCGGGCTGCGCGACTTCGTCCGCCAGGAGCTCGTCGCCCGCCAGCTCGCCGAACAGCTGGCCGGCCGCAGCGCGCAGCGCGTCCTCGACATCGGCTGCGGCCAGGGCACCCAGGCCCTGCGGCTGGCCCGGGCCGGCCACTACGTCACCGGGATCGACTCGGACGCGGTCGCGCTCGGCGTCGCCCAGGGGGCGCTCGCCGAGGAGCCGCCGGAGGTCCGCGGCCGGATGCAGCTGCTCAGCGGCGACGGCCACCAGTGCGGGCGCTGGTTCGGCCCGCGCAGCTTCGACGTGGTGCTCTGCCACGGCGTGCTGATGTACCTGCCCGACCCGGACCCGATGATCGCCTCGCTGGCCCGGCTGCTGGCCCCCGGCGGGCTGCTCTCGCTGCTGGTGCGCAACCGCGACGCGCTCGCCCTGCGGCCGGCCGCCGCCGGGGACTGGCGGGCCGCCCTGCACGCCTTCGAGAGCGACCGCTACTACAACCGGCTCGGACTGACCGCGCGGGCCGACCGGATCGCCGACCTCACCGTCACCCTCTCCGAGGTGTCGGTGCCGCTGCGGCACTGGTACGGCGTGCGGGTCTTCACCGACAACGCCCCGGACGACGCGGCCCCGCCGGTGGACGGGCGGCAGCTGGCCCAGCTCCTGGAAGCCGAGGACCGGGCCGGCCGCACCGACCCGTACCGGCAGGTCGCCGCGCTCCTGCACGTGATCGGGGCGAAGTAGCCGCCCGGGCTCAGCCCTCGTGCAGGCTCATCGCGTACACCTTGGTGCCGTCCTCCAGCAGGACCGCGGTGTCCACGCCGTCCTCGGCGAGTTGCTTCCAGGTCTCCCCGATCCAGGTCTCGGCGTCCCCCTGGCCGGCGAACTCCTCCTGGCCGCCGGCCGGCGTCACCACGCTGCCGTCCGCCTTCTCGTACCGCCACGTCCAGACCATGCCCGGCTCCTCCCACTGACGCTGCCCGTGTGCTGCGCACCATAGCCTGCCCGGCCCGATCTTCCGTATGCCTCTCGGGCAGGATGGGCGGCATGGCGACCCCACCCGAGCCCACCCGCTCCCCGCTGCCCCGCACGCTGCTGCTCGGCGGCGCCCGCTCCGGCAAGTCCACCCGCGCCGAGCAGTTGCTCGCCGACCACCCGGACGTCCTCTACGTGGCCACCGGCGGCACCCGGGACGGCGACGCCGAGTGGGCCCAGCGGGTCGCGCTGCACCGGGTGCGCCGGCCGGCCGGCTGGCGCACCGCCGAGACCTGCGACCTGGAGGCCGTGCTGGCCGACCCTTCCGACCCGGCGCCGGTGCTGGTCGACTGCCTCGCCCTGTGGCTGACCGCCGTGATGGACGAGTGCGGCGCCTGGGACGACGAGGTCTGGGCGGCCGGCGGCGAGGCCGCCGTGCAGCGCCGCTGCGAGGCGCTGGCGCGGGCCTGGGCGGCCACCGGGCGGACCGCCGTCGCGGTGAGCAACGAGGTCGGCATGGGTGTCGTCCCTGCCACCGCCGCGGGCCGCCGCTTCCGCGACACCCTGGGCCGGCTCAACATGGCCGTGGCGGACGCCTCGGAGCGGGTCCTGCTGGTGGTGGCGGGGCAGGTGCTGACCGTCAAGCCAGCCGCTGGGTGAACACCTCCGGCGTGTAGCCTTCCGGACGATGGACACGACCGTGGATCTCGATACGTTCTCCTCGCTCGTCGAGCGCCCCGACGAGAGCGCCCGGCGGGCCGCCGAGGAGCGCTGGCAGGCGGCCGACCGGCCGCGCGGCGGGCTCGGCCGGCTGGAGGAGCTGGGCAGCTGGCTGGCCTCCGTGCAGGGGCGCTCGCCGGTGCGGCCGATCTCCGCCCCCAAGGTGCTGCTGTTCGCCGCCGACCACGGCGTGGCGGCCCTCGGGGTCTCCCGGATGCCGGCCAAGGGCGGCACCGCGGCCCGGGTGCGGGCCGTGCTCGACGGCAGCGCGCCGGTGTCCCGGCTGGCCGCGCGCTACGGCGCCCAGGTCCGGGTCGTCGACGTCGCGGTGGACACCGACCCGGGCGACTTCCCGGACGAGGTGGTCGCCCACCGGGTCCGGCGCGGCTCCGGGCGGATCGACGTCGAGGACGCGCTCACCGCGCAGGAGACCGTCCGGGCCTTCCGGGCCGGCATGGCCGTCGCCGACGAGGAGGCCGACGCCGGCACCGACCTGGTGCTGCTCGGCGACCTCGGGGTCGGCGCCACCACGGTGGCCGGCGTGCTGGTCGGCGCGCTCTGCGGGACGGACGCGGCGGCGGTGACCGGGCGCGGCTCCGGGATCGACGACCGGGTGTGGATGGTCAAGTGCGCCACCATCAGGGACTCGCTGCGGCGGGCCCGGCCGGTGCTCGGCGACCAGCTGGCGCTGCTCGGCGCCACCGGCGGGGCCGACTTCGCGGCGATCACCGGCTTCCTGCTCCAGGCGGCCGTCCGACGGCTGCCGGTGGTGCTGGACGGCGTGGTCTCGGCGGCCTGCGCGCTGGTCGCGCAGCGGATCGCCTTCCGGGCGCCGGAGTGGTGGCGGGCCGGGCAGTCCAGCGGCGAGCCGGCCCAGGCGAAGGCGTACGACCGGCTGACCCTGACGCCGCTGCAGGACCAGGGCATCACCATGGGCGAGGGCCTCGGCGCGCTGCTGGCGCTGCCGCTGCTCCAGGCCGCCGGGGACGTGCTCGCGGACGAGGCGCCGAAGCCGTTCGTGCCGGTGGCGCCGGGCGCGCCGAAGGAGCAGCCGAAGCTGCCCTCGGCGGCGGATCTGCTGCGGAAGCTGTGACACCGGGGGCGGCACGCCCCGACCACCCCGGGAACGCCCCTGCGCCAGGGGCGTTCCCGCTGTGAGAGGAACGCGCACATGACGGACGGCGCCGATCGGGCCGGCTGGGCCGACGGCCTGCGGTTCGGGTTCGGGACGCTGTCCGTGCTGCGGGTGCGGGTCGAGCGCTGGGACCGGGCGGCGGCGTCCCGGGCGATGCTGACCGCTCCGGTGGTCGGGCTGGTGCTGGGCGCCGCGGCGGCCGCGGCCGGGGCCCTGGTCGCCTGGCGGGCCGGCGGGCCGCTCGGCGCGGTGACCGCGGTGGCGGTGCTCGCCGGGCTGACCCGGGGGCTGCACCTGGACGGCCTGGCGGACGTCGCCGACGGGCTGGGCAGCGGCAAGCCGGCCGAGGACGCGCTGCGCGTCATGAAGCAGTCCGACATCGGTCCGTTCGGCGTGCTGACCCTGGTCCTCGCCCTGCTCGCCCAGGTGGCCGCGCTGGCCGGGCAGTTCGGCCACTCCCCGCTGCGCGGCGCGCTCGCGGTGCTCGCCTCGGCGACGGCCGCCCGGTGCGCGCTCGCCTGGGGCTGCCTGCGGTCGGTGCCGGCCGCCCGGCCGGGCGGGCTGGGGGCGATGGTGGCGGGCACCGTGCCGCCCGCCGGGGCCGCCGCCGCGACGGCCGCCGCGATGCTCGCCCTGGCCGCGGCCGGACTGTTCGACGGATGGTCAGTTCTCCGCCTCCCACTGGCCGTTGCGCTCGGCACCGGCTGCGCCCGGCTGCTGCTCGGACGGTGCGTGCGCAGGTTCGGCGGGATCACCGGGGACGTGCTCGGCGCGATGGCCGAAACCGCCGCGACCGCCTCGCTGTTCGCCCTGGCGTTGCTCGGCTGACACCGGACGGCGCGTGATCCCAGCATGCGGACTACCATGCGTGGAGCACCGCAGCCCTGCACCGTGGCAGGTCCTGCCCGCCCGGCGCGTCCCGCGGAGCCGGGGCCTCTGGAGTGCGCGGCCGCTTCCGGCGGACGCTCGCGCCAGGGGTCCCGGACCCGGAGGCCCGCCGACGGGCAGCCTGCCACGGGCGGGCTGCGCCGGTGCGGCAGCCTCGCCGTGGCCGGCCGTGGACCGCGAAAGAACAGGACGCATTACGTGACTGCATTGTCTGTGAGCACCTCCTCCGCCGCCTCGCTGCGTGCGGATGCCCTGGTGGTCGGTGTCGCGAAGGGCCCGAAGGGCATCGTGCTGGCCCCCGGCGCCGAGGCCGTCAACGAGGCGTTCGAGGGCAAGCTGGCCGAGGTCCTCAGCACCCTGGGCGCGACCGGCGCCGAGGGCGAGGCCGTCAAGGTCCCCTCCCCCGCCGGGCTGAAGGCCGCGCTCGTGCTCGCGGTCGGCCTGGGCGAGGCCGCCGAGGACGGCTACGGGCCGGAGGCGCTGCGCCGCGCCGCCGGTGTCGCCGCCCGCACCCTGGCCGGTGCCAAGAAGGCCGCGCTGGCCCTGCCGGCCGAGTCGGCGGCGGACCTCGAGGCGGTCGCGCTGGGCGGCCTGCTCGGCTCGTACGCCTTCGGCACGTACAAGGGCAACGGCAACGGCAAGGAGCCGGTCGGCGAGCTGGTCCTGCTGGCCGCCCGCAAGGGCAGCAAGGACGCCAAGGCCGCCGTGGAGCGCGCCACCGCGATCGGCGAGGAGATGAACCGGGCCCGCGACCTGGTCAACACCGCGCCGAACGACCTGAACCCGAAGAGCTTCGCCGCGATCGCCCAGGCGGCCGGCAAGGAGCACGGCCTCAAGGTCGAGGTGCTGGACGAGAAGGCGCTGACCAAGGGCGGCTTCGGCGGCCTGCTGGGCGTCGGCGGCGGCTCGGCCAACCCGCCCCGCCTGGTGAAGGTGGCCTACACCCACCCGAAGGCCAAGGCCACCCTGGCCTTCGTCGGCAAGGGCATCACCTACGACTCGGGCGGCATCTCGCTGAAGCCGGCCGGCCACAACGAGACCATGAAGTGCGACATGGCCGGTGCCGCCGCCGTGTTCGCCGCCGTGGTGGCCGCCAAGCGCCTGGGCCTGGTCGTCAACGTGACTGCGTGGCTGGCGCTGGCCGAGAACATGCCGTCCGGCTCCGCCACCCGCCCGGGCGACGTGCTGAGGATGTACGGCGGCAAGACCGTCGAGGTCCTGAACACCGACGCCGAGGGCCGCCTGGTGCTGGCCGACGCGATCGTGCGGGCCGGCGAGGAGAACCCGGACGTCATCGTCGACGTGGCCACCCTGACCGGCGCCATGGTGCTGGCCCTGGGCAACCGCACCTTCGGCGTGATGGCCAACGACGACGCGCTGCGCGAGGAGCTGCACGTCCTGGCCGGCGAGGCGGGCGAGCAGTCCTGGCCGATGCCGCTGCCGGCCGAGCTGCGCAAGGGCTTCACCGAGTCGACCATCGCCGACCTGGCCAACATGGGCGAGCGGATGGGCGGCGGCCTGGTGGCCGGCCTGTTCCTGAAGGAGTTCGTGGCCGAGGGCACCGACTGGGCGCACCTGGACATCGCCGGTCCGGCGTTCCACGAGGGCGCGCCGTTCGGCTACACCCCGAAGGGCGGCACCGCGAGCGCGGTGCGCACCCTGGTCCGCTTCGCCGAGCAGCGGGCGAACGGCAAGGCCTGATCCAGGCACTCCCCCGATCGAGGGCGTCCGGCGACCCGGGCCCCGGTCGAGGAGGTCCTCCGGGCCGAGGGCGACCTCCCGGCCTGGCGGATCTTCGGG
>NZ_JBEXJK010000214.1:0-14133 GCF_040609095.1 Kitasatospora sp. NPDC004799 | reverse complement strand
CGCCGGGCTGCTCGCCGTGGTCGGCGGGGTGGCGCTGGTGCCGGCCGTGGTGCTGCCGGTGCTCGCGGTACCGGTGCTGCTCGCGCCCCGGCGGCGGGTTCGGCAGGCGATGCGGATGGTGGCGGACAAGGGCGCGTTCCGGGTCCTGCTGGACGACGACGGGGTGGTCGTCGGCAACGAGGTCTCGGTCGCCGAGTTCGGCTGGCCGGACCAGCGGTACCACCTGGAGACGCCGGGGCTGTTCCTGCTGCTCGGCGGGGACGAGGAGACGCGGGTGCTGACCATGGTGCCCAAGCGCGGGACCGAGGACGTCGGGCAGCTGCGGGAGCTGATCGAACGGCATTCGGTGGCGCTCGTCCCGGACTGACGCGGCGGTTCCGCGCGGTGGGGCGGCCGGTGCGGGGTCGGGCCGTGGGGTCCGTCACGGGGTCGGCTCGGTGCGGTGGGCCCGCTGGTCGTAGCGCCAGAGCGCGGGGATCGCGGCGGACAGCGCGGCCGAACTGCCGAGGCAGAGCAGTCCGCCGGTGCGCAGGGCCGCCCGGATGCCCTGCCGGGTGGCGAGCCCGCCGGCCCGCAGGTCGCCCAGGGCCGGCCCGGCGGAGCCGATCAGCATCTCCAACCCGGCTGCGCGGCCCCGGAGTTCGTCCGGGATGGACTGGTTCCAGATGGCGCTGCGGAAGGTGTCGCCGATCCAGTGCGCGCCGCCCGCCACGGTGAGGCAGCACAGGACGGCCCACAGGCCCGGGGCGAACGCGGCCGCGGTCGTCGCCGCGCCGACCAGGGCGGCGGAGAGCAGGACCAGCCGCCCGTGCCGGTGCACCCGCCCCGCCCACCCGCCGGTCGCGGCGGCGACCAGGCTGCCGGCCGCGCCGGCCGAGTAGAGCAGGCCGAGGGCCCAGGTGGCGTTCATGTTCGCGGCCAGGAACGGGAAGAGCGCGGTGGGCAGGGCGAAGACGGTGGCGGCGAGGTCGGCCAGGTAGGTGCCGACCAGGTCGGGCCGCCGGGCCGCGTACCGGGCGCCGTTGAGGAACTCGGTGAGCCGCGGCGCCTCGGCGTCCCGCGCGGAGGGGACCGGGCGGACCCGGGCGAGCAGGGCGATCGACAGCAGGAAGGTGCCGAGGTCGACCAGGTAGGCGGCCGGGACGCCGGCGGTGGCGATCAGCAGACCGGCCGCCGCCGGGGCGGCCACGCCGCCGATGCTCCAGCGCAGCGAGAGCAGGGCGCCCGCCGCCACCAGCTGGTCCCGGGGCACCAGTCGGGGGACCATCGCCTCGACCGAGGGCTGCTGGACGCCCTGGAGCGCCGCGGCCGCCCCGGCGGCGAGGTAGAGCGGCCAGACGGCAGGGGTGCCGAGCAGCGCGTTGGCCAGCAGCAGGGCGCTGAGCGCGGCCAGTGCGACCTCGGTGACCAGGGCGACGGTGCGACGGTCGGCCCGGTCGGCGAGGGCGCCGCCGTAGAGGCCGAACAGGACGGTGGGCACGAGTTCGACCGCCCCGACCGCGCCCACGGCCAGCGGCGAGCCGGTGAGGTCGGCGATCTGGAGCGGGATCGCCGTCATGGTGAAGATCGAGCCGAGCAGGGTGACCGTGCCGGAGGTCCAGGTCAGCCGGAAGTCCCGGGAGGACCGCCAGGGCGCGGTGTCGGGCAGCAGCCGGGACCAGGGGCGGTCCCGTCCGGAGGTCGTGTGCGGTCCGGAGGTCATGAGGGGGAATCCCTTCGCGGCCGTCGGCGTCGCGACGGCCGTCCTTATCGCTGATAAATTCCAGCTCGGGAACTTATCGGCGATAAGGTGGGGCTGGCAAGCGGATAAGCCAGGAGGTGGATCGGATGGCGCTGCAGCGCGACGAGGTGGTGCGCACGGCGTTGCGCCTGCTAAACCAGGAGGGCATCGACGGGCTGACCACTCGCCGACTCGCCCGCGAACTCGGCGTCCAGTCACCGGCGTTGTACTGGCACTTCAAGAGCAAGCGGGAACTGCTCGACCTGATGGCCGAGGCGATGCTCGCCGAGGCCCTCCCGCCCGACCGCGAGCCGGACCCGGCGCACTGGCCCGAGTGGATCGCCGCCGACGCCCGCGCCAAGCGCAGCGCCCTGCTCGCCTACCGCGACGGTGCCCGGGTGCACGCCGGGACCCTGCCCACCGAGGACGAACTTCCGGCGGTGGAAGCCCAGTTGAGCGCCCTGTGCGGGGCCGGGCTGCGCCCGCGCACGGCCCTGCGGCTGCTGCTGACCGTCGACCGGTACATCATGGGCTGGGTCACCGAGGAGCAGGCCTGGCGGCAGGACGCCGCGGACCGCGACCGGCCGCCGTTCCCGGACGAGGCGCTGCGCGAACTGCCGCTGCTGCGCGAGGCGGTGGACGTGCTGCGGATGACCGACCACGACGCCGACTTCGAGTACGGGCTGCGGGTGCTGATCGAGGGGTTCCGGGCCGAGATCGCGCGGGAGGCGGGGAACTCCCGGGCGGCGTCGGAGGGTTCGCCGGCGCCGGGACCGGGCTCCGGGGGCCGGTCCGCTGACGGCTCCCTCGGTTCCGTGGAGTAGCGTGACCGCATGGTCACCCTTGATCCCCGCAGCACGGCTCTGGTCCTGATCGACCTGATGGACCGGATCGTCGCCAACCCGCTGGCACCGCGCACCGGTTCGGAGGTGGTGGAGGCCTCCCTGGAGCTGGCCCGGGAGTTCCGGGCGGCGGGCGCGCCGGTGGTCGCGGTCCGGGTCGAGCGGCCGAACGTCGCCGAGCAGCCGCCCGGGAGCGAGCTGGTCGCGGAGGTCGCGGCGGTGGCCGACGAGGTCGTGGTGAAGCGCACCATCGGGGCCTTCCAGGGCACCGGCCTGGACGGGCTGCTGCGGGCGCGGGGCGTGGAGACCCTGGTGTTCGCGGGGATCGCCACCAACCTCGGGGTGGAGTCGAGCGCCCGGGCCGCCGGGGACCACGGGTACCGGCTGGTGTTCGTCGAGGACGCGATGGCCGCGCTCACGGCGGAGGAGCACCGGGCGTCGGTGGAACTGGACTTCCCTCGCCTCGGCGAGGTCGTCGCGGCGGCGGACGTGCGGTTGGGCTGAGCGGGCGGGCCGGCTGCGGCCGGGGGCCTGCTGCCGTCGGGAGGTCGCGCTGCGCCGCTACCGCCGGGCGAGGCGGAGGGCTTCGCGCAGCCGGCCGTCCGAGGCGGTGAGCAGGCGGGCCGCGGTGGGGGCGTCCACGTCCGCGAGCAGGGACAGGATCGCGTCCTTGGCCCGGCCGCCGGTCGCGTGCAGGGCGCGGTCGACCGCGGCCGCGTCGGCGCCGGTCGCCTCGGTGACGATCCGTCGGGCGCGGTCGCGCAGCTTGTCGTTGGTGGCGCGCAGGTCGACCATCAGATTTCCGTACGTCCGGCCGAGGCGGACCATCACGGCCGTGGACAGCAGGTTGAGCACCAGCTTCTGCGCCGTGCCCGCCTTGAGCCGGGTCGATCCGGCCAGCACCTCCGGGCCGACCTCCACCTCGATGCCCAGCTCCGCCGCGGCCGCGAGTGCCGAGCCCCGGTTGCACGCCAGGCCGACGGTCAGCGCCCCGGCCGCCCGCGCGGCGCGGACGGCGGCCAGCGGATAGGGCGTACGGCCGGAGGCGGAGACGCCGAGCAGGGTGTCGGCGGGGGTGAGGGCGAGCGCGGCCACGTCGGCCTCGGCGAGGTCGGTGCGGTCCTCGGCGCCCTCGGCGGCCGCGGTGACGGCCGAGGGCCCGCCCGCGATCAGGCCGACGACCAGGGCCGGGTCGGTGCCGAAGGTGGGCGGGCACTCGACGGCGTCCAGCACCCCGAGCCGCCCGGCCGTCCCGGCGCCGGCGTAGACCAGCCGGCCACCGCGCGCCATCCGGGCGGCGACGGCGTCGACCACGGCGGCGATCCGGTCCAGCTCCCCGGCGACGGCCGCGGGCACCGTGCGGTCCTCGGCGTTCATCAGACGGAGCAGCTCGACCGTGGGCAGCTGGTCGATCGCGGCCCAGTCGCGGCGGACCGTCTCGGTCGCGGGTACGGCGTCACGCGTCATGCGCCCGCCCCGCTCCGCTCGGCAGGGATGTGCGTCCGGATGATGCGTTCGCTCATGAGGCGAGCCTCCCCGGGTGCGAGGCGTCCGAATCCGGGCAAGCGTGGAGAGAGGGAGGTGGTGGCCGTGGAACCGACCGTTGCCGGACTGCTGGACCGGTTCGGCCGCACCTACGCGGAGGAGGCCGGGATCACGCTGAGGGACAAGCCCTCGCCGCTCTACCGGCTGCTCGTCCTGACCGTGCTGTGCTCGGTGCGGATCAGTGCCGACACCGCCACCGCGGCGGCCCGCGAACTGTCGGCCGCCGGGCTGCGGACCCCGCGGGCGATGGCCGACGCCCGGCGCGCGACGCTCATCGCGGCGCTGGGCCGGGCCCACTACGTGCGTTACGACGAGAGCACCGCCACCGCGCTCGGGCAGGGGGCCGAGCTGCTGCTCGACCGCTGGCACGGTGACCTGCGGCGGCTGCGGGAGGAGGCCGGGGGCGAATCGGAGCGGATCGGCGAGCTGCTGCGGGAGTTCCCCCGGATCGGACCGGTCGGTGCCGGGATCTTCCGGCGCGAGGCGCAGGCGGTCTGGCCCTCGTTGCGGCCGTACTTCGACGAGCGGGTGCTGGAGGAGGCCCGGACGCTCGGGCTGCCGGACGAGCCGGACGGTCTGGCGGCGCTGGTCGGGCCGGGGGACCTGGCCCGGCTGGCGGCGGCGCTGACCAGGGCGAGCCTGGCGCACGTGGGAGCCGGGTGAGCGCCGGGCCGTCGGGGCGCGGTGCGGGTCAGGCCATCCAGAAGAAGACCGCCGTCATCCGCCGCTCGGCCAGCTCGGTGCCGTAGTAGCCGGTGGCGCTGTGGATCAGGTTGGCGTGGTAGAGGAGCAGTTGGTTGTAGCGGTTGGGGACGCGGACGTCCTCCGTGAAGTGGTCGGCCGGGACGCGGCGGGTGCCGAGCGCCTCGACCAGGTTGTTGTGCGGGGCGTCGACCAGGTTGCCGCCGAGGCGGCCGCCGGGGAACTGCTGGCGGTAGAAGCTGGTGCCGGCGTCCTTGGGGGCGCCGGGGCTGAGGTAGAGCACCGCGGCGTAGCGGCAGAGCGCGCGGGAGTCGGTGTGCGGGCGGGACTCGGACTCCCCGGCGCCGACGACCTGGACGCAGTTGTGGTTGAGCGTGCCGCCGCCCGGGGTGCTCTGCACCCAGAGCCGGGAGGCGCCGGTGGCCTTGCGCACCAGCGACTCGACCCGGGCCAGCTCCGCGGGTTCCAGGCCCGGCATCGTGCGCAGCCCGGGCCAGGTCTCGGGGCGGCGCGGGTAGCCCTCGGTCCAGTCCCCGCGGGCCAGGCAGCGCTCCCGGACGGCGTCCGGGTCGGGCAGCACGTTGTCCAGGACCCAGTAGTCCCGGCCCCGGGTGGGTTTGCGGTAGGGCAGGACCGGCAGGGCGGTGGGCCTGATGGGTTGCGAGGGCATGGGCCGACCATAGAGGCGGTGATCGTCAACCTTCTGCCGTGAGCAGGTCAACCTTTCGTCAAGGGGGCCTTGACCTGGGCGCATCGTCCGGGCCCCGCCCTCTCAGGCCTCCCGTACCGCGAAGCCTCCCAGGGCGCCCTCCAGGCGGTCGTACGCCCGGACCGCCGACGGGCGGACGGCGGTGGCGATCTCCGCGTGCTCCTCGCCGGCCAGGGTGCGGCGGAACACCTCGGTGAACACCGCCCGGTCGACGGCGGCGAGCAGCGCGGCGGCGACCCGGCACTCGAAGCCGACCGGTGTCTCGTGCACCGCCGCGGCCAGCGCCTCGGCGAGTGCCGTCTCGCTCTGCTCGTGCACCTCGCGCAGCCGGGCGGTCAGCGCGGGGCTGTCGACGACGGTGCGGGCGAAGGCCGGGCCGGAGAAGCCGAGCCGGGCGTCGTGCCGGTCGAGCCCGGCGAGGCAGTCGCGGCGCAGCGCGGCGAGCGCGGACTCGCCCGGCGCGCGCCCGGCGACGGCTCCGGCGAGCCGGCCGACGAGCTCCTCGTGCAGGTCGAAGAAGAGGTCCTCCTTGCGCGGGAAGTGGTTGGTGACGGTCATCTTGGCGACGCCCGCGGCGGCCGCCACCTCGGCGATGGTCGTGCGGTCGAAGCCCTGCTCGATGAAGAGCCTGGTCGCGGCGTGCGAGATCGCCTCGCGGGTGCGGCGCTTGTTGAGCTCGCGCAGGCTCGGCGCGGTTCCGGTCTCGGTCATGCCCGGGAGCCTAGCGCAGGCCGGTGGGTCGAGCACAGTAATTAGGTTTGACCTAATCGCTGGGTCGGGTCTAAGTTCTTCTCGGGCGGCCGGAGCGGCTGCCCGGGTGAGCGTCCGAGAGTGGGCCGAGCGAGCGGCGGAGTGACCGCGCGCGGGCTCGGGGGGCGACTCGCTCGACGACGACCAGGGGAGGGCGCATGACGACATCCGTCACCGCGAAGGGCGGTCCGGGAGGAGTCCGGGAGGGCGAGCCGGAGCCGATTCCAGCGGGCCTGTGGAAGATGGGCGCGGTGCTCGCGTTAGGGCCGGTGCTCGCGCTGCTGGACAGCACGATCGTCAACGTCGGCATCGACTCGGTCGGCCGCGACCTGCACGGGTCGATCGCGCAGGTGCAGTGGATCGCCACGGGGTACCTGCTGGCGATCTCGCTGACCATGCCGCTCTCGGGCTGGGCGGCCGGCCGCTTCGGCGGGCGGCGGGCGTGGCTCGCCTCGGTCGTCCTGTTCGTGCTCGGATCGGCGCTGTGCGGCCTGGCCTGGTCGACGGGCAGTCTGATCGCCTTCCGGGTGCTGCAGGGGATCGGCGGCGGGATGATTCAACCGCTCGGCCAGGCGATCATCATACAAGCGGCTGGGCCCTCCAGGGTCGGGCGGGTGATGGGCACGCTGATGCTTCCGATCAGCCTGGCCCCGGTCCTGGGGCCGATCCTCGGCGGGCTGGTGCTGGAGCACTTCGACTGGCGCTGGATGTTCCTGCTGAACGTGCCGGTCGGGCTGGTGATCCTGCTGCTCGCCGCCCGCTGGCTGCCGGCTGACGGAGCGTCGGACGCCCCGAAGCCCCGGCTGGACGTGACCGGGCTGGTGCTGCTCTCACCCGGCCTGACCGGGCTGGTCTACGGGCTCTCGACGATCGGTGACGGCGCGACGGCCGGCCGGGCCGCGCTCGCGGCGGGTGCGGTGCTGCTGTCGGCCTACGGGTGGCACGCGCTGCGGATGGGGCGCGAGGCCGGCCGGGCGCCGCTGATCGACCTGCGGCTGTTCGCCCGGCGCGGCTTCGCCGTGGCGACGGCGAACAGCTTCCTCCAGGGCGCCGCGCTCTACAGCTCGATGTTCCTGGTGCCGCTCTACTACCAGCAGGTGGAGCACGCCGGGGCGGTGGAGGCCGGTCTGCTGCTGGCGCCGCAGGCCCTCGGTACGGCGGTCACCGCCATGCTGGCCGCCCGGATCACCGACCGCCTCGCGCCGCGTCCGCTGATCATGATCGGTATCGCCTGTTCGCTGGTCGGCACGCTCGCCTTCACCCGGTTGGGCAGCGGCTCCGGGCCGGCCGACTGGCTGATCGCCGGCTCGCTGGCGCTGCGC
The DNA here is from genome assembly GCF_040609095.1 of Kitasatospora sp. NPDC004799. Classification (NCBI taxonomy): domain Bacteria; kingdom Bacillati; phylum Actinomycetota; class Actinomycetes; order Kitasatosporales; family Streptomycetaceae; genus Kitasatospora; species Kitasatospora sp. NPDC004799. The sequence goes on along the minus strand of NZ_JBEXJK010000214.1, from coordinate 6,543 downwards.
GGCGCGGGCATGGGGTTCATCGCGATACCCGGCCTGGCCGCGGTGTACGGGAGCGTCGAGAAGGCCCAGGTGCCGGCGGCGGCGGGCGCGGTCAACGTGCTCAACCGGCTCGGCGGGGCGCTCGGCACGGCGGTGCTGACCCTGACGCTCCAGCAGGCGCTGGGCGGGCACCCGGACCACCCGGGTGCGGCCTTCGGCGAGACCTTCTGGTGGGTGCTGGCCCTGTCGGCGCTCGCCATCGCTCCGGCGCTGCTCTACCCGAACACCCGCACGTCCGGCTGACCGCCGCTCGGCTCCCGAACACCCCAGGAGGTACCCGTGTCCGACCGTCACCCCGGTCTTCGCCTGCTCAGCGTGCACGCGCATCCCGACGACGAGTCCAGCAAGGGCGCGGCCACCCTCGCCCGGTACGCGGCCGAGGGCGTGGACGTCCTGGTCGCCACCTGCACCGGCGGCGAGCGCGGCTCGGTGCTCAACCCGGCCATGGACCGGCCCGAGGTCCGGGCCGACCTCGCCCGGGTCCGGCGGGAGGAGATGGCGGCCGCCCGGGAGATCCTCGGCGTCCGCCAGCGCTTCCTCGGCTTCGTCGACTCCGGGCTGCCCGGGCCGGACGAGCCGCTCCCGGAGGGGTGCTTCGCCGGCCGGCCGGTGGAGCTCGCGGCGGAGCCGCTGGTCGCGCTGATCCGGGAGTTCCGCCCGCAGGTGGTGATCACCTACGACGAGACCGGAGGCTACCCGCACCCGGACCACGTGATGACCCACCGGGTCACCGTGGCGGCCGTCGACGCCGCCGCCGACCCGCAGCGCCACCCCGGGCTGGGCGAGGCCTGGCAGGTGTCCAAGCTCTACTACCACCTGGCGCTCTCCAGGGCCTGGTTCCAGGCCCTGCACGAGGCCATGACGGAGCGGGGCCTCCCCTCGGAGATGGGCGAGCTGCTCGCCGGCTGGCCCGACACCCCGCCCGCCCTGGCCACCACCACCCGGATCGCGTGCGCCGAGCAGTTCGCGGTACGGGACGCGGCGCTGCTGGCGCACGCCACCCAGGTCCAGCCGGGCGTGGCCTTCATGGCCCACCCGCGGGACCTCGAGCGCGAGGTCTGGCCGACCGAGGACTACCACCTGGCCCGGAGCCTGGTGCCGGGGGCCGGCGCGGAGGGCGGGGCGGTCGGGGCGGGCGGCATCGAGACCGACCTGTTCGCCGGGCTCCGGACGGAGGTGGGGGCAGGGGCGGGGGCGGGGTGAGCCCCGCGATCGGCGGGGCGGTGCGGGCCGGCGGCGGGGCCGGCGCGGCGTCGCCCGGTGGCGGCCGCCGGAATCCTTACCCGCCCCATGCCGAAAGGGACTTGAGACGAACGATCGGAAAGGGCAGGTTGATCCCATGACCACCGATGAGACCGCCACCGACGACCGGCAGCCCACGAACGGCCCGGAGCGGCGCACCCGGACCCACACCTGGACGCCCGGCGCGCCGATCAGCGAGTACGCCCACCTGACCGGAGAGGAGATCCTGCTGGAGTGGGTCGCCGGGCGGATCCCGGAGCCCTCGATCTGCAGCACCATGGACTTCCACCTGACCGAGGTGAAGCCGGGGACGGCGGTGTTCGAGGGTGTGCCCGGCGACCACCTCTACAACCCGATGAACACCGTGCACGGCGGCTACCTCGCCACCCTGCTCGACTCGGCGCTCGGCTGCGCGGTGATGAGCAGGCTGCCGGCCGGGGTGGGCTACACCACCACCCAGCTCAACGTCCACATGCTGCGCCCGCTCTTCGCCGACTCCGGGACGCTGCGCTGCGAGGGCGTGGTGCTGCACCTGGGCCGGACGATGGCGACCGCCGAGGCGAGGGTGGTGGGCGTGGAGAACGGCAAGCTCTACGCGCACGCCACCACCACCTGCGCGATCCTGGCCCCCCGCCAGGGAGCCTGACACGCCGGGCAGTACGGCCCGCTCGACGGCCAGCTCGACGGTCCGACCGCCCCGGCGGGCTTGCCGGGAGGCCCGCCGTACCCGTACCGGAAACGGTCGGGCCCCGGTCGCGTCGGCGACCGGGGCCCGGACCGGGCGGAGCGGCTCAGAGGGCCACGAGCACGCCGCAGAGGGCGATGAAGCCGCAGATCCCGAAGTTGACCAGCTTGTGCGAGAGGAAGATCGCGGCGAACTCGCGGATGGTCGCGCTCGGCCAGTAGTAGCGGGCGGTGGGCGAGCCGAAGACGTGGCCGTTGACGCCGGTCTCGCGGGCGAGCAGGGCGGCCCGGAAGGCGTGGAAGTTGTTGGTGACGACGACGCAGCGGTAGCCGGGCTTGGCCTGCTCCATGATGGCCTTGCTGAAGAGCAGGTTCTCCTCGGTGGTCCGCGAGCGGTCCTCCCGCTCGATGTGCTCCTCGGGGAAGCCCTGCTCGACCAGGTAGTCGGCCATCGCGTGGGACTCCGGCAGCTTCTCGTCCGGCCCCTGGCCGCCCGAGGTGATGAGCACCGGCGGGTTGCCGCGGGCGGCCTGCTTCTCGTACACCTCGCGGCCCCGGTTCAGTCGGCTGGCCAGGAGCGGCGGGACGCGCTCGCCGCCGATCAGCCCGGAGCCGAGCACGACGACGAAGTCCACGTCCTGGCGCGGCCGGTGGCGGCCGTACAGGAAGGCGTAGCCGACGAAGCAGGTGAACAGGAAGGAGACGTAGCCGACCACCAGCACCGCGGTGCCCGCGAGGGCGGCCAGTTGCCGGGACTGGAAGACGAGGGCCGTGAACAGCAGCCCGATGACGCCGAGGATGCCCAGCCCGGCGAGCAGCGACAGCAGGTTGGCCGGCCGCCTGCCCTCCTTGCGGATCATCGTCATGCCGTTGGCGAGCAGGAACCAGATCAGGGCCCCCGTACCGAAGGCGGGGAGCAGGACGATGAGTGCCGCGGCGAGCGTGACCACCACGCTGGGCGCCTTGCGGAGTTCGGCGAGCAGGGCGAGCGAGAGGAGGGAGACGGCGATGCCGAGCAGGACGGCGTTGCTGAACTGGCGGCGGTCGCGTAGTACCCCGATTCCGAACAACAGGAAGAACAGGGCGGCTGGGGCATAGGCGATCATGCGTCGTATGGTAGGCCTTCCTCGGTCCGGACCATTCGTACGAACGGCCCGACCGCCCTGGGCTCCTGGCCCGTCAGGCGAAGCGCTCGATCGCGGCCAGCACCGCGTCCCGCATCCGCGGGCTTCCGGTGTGCCCGGCTTCGTCGACGACCGTCAGTCGTGCGTCCGGCCAGGCCCTGGCCAGCTGCCAGGCGGTGTCGACCGGTCCGCCGAGGTCCAGCCGGCCGTGGATCAGCTCGCCGGGGATCCCGGCCAGCCGCCCGGCGTCGCGCAGCAGTTGGCCGTCGGGGAGGAAGGCCTGGTGGGAGAAGTAGTGCGCGGTGATCCGGGTGAAGGTCATCAGCGCGTCGGAGGGGCGGTCGGTGTACGCGTTCGGCTTGCCCAGCGTCTCGTGCGAGATGACCGCGTCCTCCCAGGTGGCCCAGGCGTTGGCGGCGGCCCGGCGGACGGACTCGTCGGTGCTGTTGAGCAGCCGGCTGTAGGCGGCGAGCAGTTCGAAGGTGTCCCCGTCGCGGTCGGCGGGCGGAAGGAAGTCGCGGAACTCCTCCCAGGGGCCGGGCAGGAAGCGGCCCACACCCCGGTAGAGCCAGTCGGTCTCCTCGGGACGGGTCATGGTGACCCCGCAGATCACGATCGCGGAGACCCGCTCCGGGTGGGCCTGGGCGTACGCGAGGATCAGCGTGGAGCCCCACGAGCCGCCGTACAGCAGCCACTTGTCGATGCCGAGGTGCTCGCGCAGCCGCTCCATGTCGGCGATCAGGTGCGCGGTGGTGTTGTGCTCCAGGCTGGTCGACGGGTCGGCGGCGGGCGGTTCGCTGAGCCCGCAGCCGCGTTGGTCGAACTGGACGAGGTGGTAGCGCTCCGGGTCGAAGTACCGCCGGGAGCCCGGGCTGTGGCCGGAGCCGGGCCCGCCGTGCACCACCACGGCCGGCGTGCCCGCCGGGTTGCCGGAGGCGTTCCAGTGAATCCGCTGTCCGTCGCCGACGTCCAACAGGCCCTGCGCGTACGGTTCGTAGAGGGGGTACAGCTCGGTCATCGGTGACTCCTCCGCGGTCGGACGGGTGGGTCCGGCGAGCCTATCCCGGTGTCGGACGACGCTGTTCAGCCCGCCGGTGGGAGCAGGGCCGCGAGGCCGTCGAGGATGCGCTGAACGCCGAAGTCGAAGCGGGCGTCCATGGTCGGCTCGGTGAGGTCGTCGGCGAGGTCGACCAGGTTGGGGAAGGTCTCGACGGGCAGGGCGCGGAACAGGTCACCGGCGGCGTCCGCGATGTCCCGGCGGCTGGTGCCGAGGACCTCGGAGGCGGAGATCGGCGACTGCTCCTGGAGCACGAAGCCCTGGACGAAGGCGCCCAGCAGGTAGTTGGCCATGGCGGCGTCGGCGTCGGAGAAGCCGGCCGCGCGGAGCCGGTCCAGCTGGTCCTCCATCAGCCCGAGCAGGTTCGGCCCGGGGGCGAGCCGGCCCGCCACGACCTTGGCCGCGTCCCGGTTGTCGAGCAGCAGGCGCCGGTAGCGCCAGCAGTACGCGTGGAACTGTTCGCGCCAGTCGCCCTCGCGCGGCGGGGGCTCGGCGGAGCCCATCACCGCGTCGGTGAGCAGGTCGAGCAGCTCCTGCTTGTTGCGGACGTGCCAGTACAGCGAGGCCGCCTTGACGCCGACCTCGGCGGCGACCTTGCGCATGGACAGCCCGGCCAGGCCGTCCCGCTCCAGGACGCGCAGGGCGGCCTGGGCGAGGGCCTCCCTGGTCAGGGCCGGGGCCGCTTCGTCGGGACCGGGCGTACTGGGTGCTCCGGGCGTTGCGGGCGTTGCGGGCGTTCCGATGGGGTTCTGCGGCATGGCGGGGCGGACGCCTCCGATGGTGTGGCGGATTTCCGTTTGCAATCTAACACCGTTAGGTGCCATCGTGGCTGCCGCGCCACTCCCTAACACTGTTAGGGGCTCATGATCTGGAGGGGAACCATGGAGGAGTCGAGCGCCCGCCACCGGCGGCTCGCGCTGCTCGCGCTCTGCGTCACCATGTTCATGTCCATGCTGGACAACGTCATCGTCAACAACGCCCTGCCCCGCATCGGCCGGGACCTGGACGCCGGGATCAGCGGCCTGCAATGGGTCGCCGAGGGCTACAGCCTGGTCTACGCGGCCTTCGTGCTGACCGGCGGCGCGCTCGGCGACCGGTACGGCCGCACCCGGGTGTTCCGCCTCGGCCTCGCCCTCTTCACCCTCGGTTCGGCCCTGGCCGCGCTCGCCGGGTCGATCGGCGTGCTGGTCGGCGCCCGGATGCTCCAGGGTGTCGGGGCCGCGCTGCTCACCCCCGGCAGCCTCACCCTGCTGCGCCACGTCTTCACCGACGAGCAGGAGCGGGCCAAGGCCATCGGCACCTGGTCCGGCGTCTCCGCGCTCGGCCTCTCCGTCGGCCCGGTGGTCGGCGGCCCGATGGTCGAACACCTCGGCTGGGCCAGCGTGTTCTGGATCAACGTGCCGATCGGCATCGCCGGCCTGCTGCTCGCCTTCCGGGTGCTCCCGGACATCCCGCCGCGGGCCCGCCGGATCGACCTCGGCGGCCTCGCCCTGTCCGCCCCCGGGCTCGGCCTGCTGGTCTACGCGCTGATCGAGGGCCCCTCCCGGGGCTGGACCGACGCCCGGGTGCTCGGCTGCGGCGCCGCGGCCGTCGTGCTGCTGCTCGCTTTCCTGGTGCTCGAACTGCGCCTCGCCGAACCGATGCTGGAACTGCGGCTGTTCCGCGACGGGATGCTGGGCGGCGCGCTGCTCAGCGGGTTCATGGTCAGCTTCGGGATGTTCGGCGCGTCGTTCTTCCTGCCGCTGATGATGCAGGGCACCCTCGGGTGGTCCCCGGCCTCGGCGGGCTACGCCGGGCTGCCGATGACCGCGATGCTGGTGGTCGCCGCTCCGCTCTCCGGCCGGCTGACCGCCCGCCACGGTCCGCGGCTGCCGCTGGTGATCGGACTCGTCCTCTGCGCGGCCGGGCTGGGCGGCCTCTCGCTGTACGGCGACCACGCCCGCTTCCTCGAGTACCTGTGGACGCTGGTCGCGATGGGCTTCGGCATGGGTCTGACCTTCACCCCGGTGTCGATCGGGGTCATGCAGCGGGTCGCCCCGGCGCAGGCCGGGATGGCCTCGGCGGCGATCAACACCCTGCGCGAACTCGGCGGCGTGCTCGGGATCGCCGTGCTGGGCGCCGTCCTGACCAACCGGCTGACCGACTCCCTGACGGCCGCCCTGCACCGGCTCGGCGTCCCGCCGGACGCCGTCGGCCCGATCGCGGACGCGCCCACCGGCGCGGTGCACGGCGGTGCCGGCGCGGCGGCCCTGCCCGGTCCGCTCCAGGAGGCCGTGGACGGCGCCTTCATCGACGGCATCCACCTGGCCGTGCTGTGCGGGGCGGCTTCAGCGCCCGGTGACCGTGCCCGCCCACCCCCTTCGGAGAGGGAATCTGATGACCGTACGCACTCCTGCC
>NZ_JBEXJK010000213.1:0-14152 GCF_040609095.1 Kitasatospora sp. NPDC004799 | reverse complement strand
GCATCGTCTGCTCAACTCCCGGCTGCGGAAGGCAACCCGCAACCGCGGCCACTTCCCGACCGAACAGGCCGCGCTGAAGGTGCTCTACCTGGCCGGGGAGCGAGGAGCCGCCGGGACGTCGTCTGCGCAGGAAGTCGGAGGGGCCGACTTCCTGCGCGGGGTGGGTTACGACTTGGGGAAGGCGGCGCGGAGGGTGGGGGTGCGGGTGAGGACGGCGACAGCGACCAGGGCGAGGGCGGAGAGGCCTTGGAGGACGGCGTACCAGGGCGGGCAGAGGCCGGGGATCAGATCCACCGCGATGACGGCGATCGGCATGACGGTGGCGAGGGTGCGGAGGCGGTCGAAGGCCCGGTAGGACCCCTCGGTGGCGGCGCGGGTGGCCAGTCGGTGGAGGAACGGGGTGATCGCGAGGAGGATCGCGCCGCGGATCCAGAGGAAGGGGGTCGTCCCGTGGCCGGTTGCCGCCATCACGGCGACCGTGGCGAGGACGACGGCCCCGATGGCGCCGAAGAGCACGATGCACTTCTTCACCGTGGTGAAGGTGTCCTGGTCGGTCGTGGTGGCCATGGTTTCTTTCCCTCCGTGTCGTGGTGAATACGACGCTACGGAGCGGGAGCAGGGCCCGGTACGGGTCCAGCCCCACGATGGGGTGGGGCCAGCCACACCCCGGCCAACGTGCTGATCTCTAGCGGAAATTGAGCGGTAGCGCTTGCTGGTCATGGCTATGGTGGCCCGATGACATCGGTCAAGCAGGTCCAGATCACCTTCGACTGCGCGTCACCCGAGCGCGTCGGCCGCTTCTGGTGCGAGGCCCTGGGGTACGTCCCGCCGGCCGTCCCCGAGGGGTTCGACACCTGGGACGACTACCAGCGCTCACTGCCGTCCGAGGAGCGGGACGCCTGGTTCGTCGCCAGCGACCCCACGGGCGTGGGCCCGCGCATGTACTTCCAGCGCGTCCCCGAGGGCAAGGTGGTGAAGAACCGGGTGCACCTCGACGTACGGGTCGGCACCGGACTGGTGGGCGCGGAACGCCTGGCGGCACTGGAGGCCGAGTGCGCCCGGCTGCTCCCGCTGGGAGCGACGCGCGGGCAGCTGCTTCTCGCCGACGACAAGAACGAGTCCTGCCTCAACATGCAGGACGTCGAGGGCAACGAGTTCTGCCTCGACTGAGAGGGCAATGACGGCGGCCCCTTGCGGAGGAGCAAGGGGCCGCCGAAACGGTTCGCTACGCGGTGACCAGGTCGTCGAACTCGCCCGCCTTCGCACCCTGGAGGAGGGCAGCGAACTTGGGGGAGTTCGTACGGACGATGACATCACCCTCGTCGGACTCGCGGAGTTCGATCACACCATCAATGGTCCGCACCTCAACGCAGTCGGCGTTCGAGCCCGAGAAACTGGACTTCTGCCAGGTGGAGTTACGCATATTTGCTTTCCATGTCCTTCTTGATGGAGCGAATGAACTCTCGGGACTCCTCCCCCGAGAGGGCAGCCGAGTCGATCCGAGCGAGCAGTGACCGAAACCTGGCCGTGTGGGCTGGAGCATCGAAGAGAAGGTTTCCGACGCCAGAGTCCGACTGAACCGTGTCGAGTTCCTGAACCGGACCTTCGACGTACGTGAAGTTCTCGTTGGGCAGTGGGATCATGTCGACGTCGAACAACACGACTCGGATGGAGATGTTGGGCCTCTCCGAGGCTTCGACAAGGGCGCCGAGCTGCTCGGCTTGGACCTTGGCCCCGCCGAACTGCATGCGCAGCGCCGCTTCATGGATGTACGCGGTGTACGGAGTCGCCTCTGATCGGATGATGTGCTGACGCCGCAGGCGAAATGCCGCTCTCAGATCGACCTCGTGCCCCGGGAGAGGCGGGTAGGACCGAGCGAAGACAGCCGAGGCATAGGCGTTGGTCTGAAGCAGCCCATGGATGAAGGCCATCGTGTAGACCGAGAGCCCTCGTGCGTGAGCTTCGATCTCAGCGACCTCGAGGAAGTCCTGCGAGAGGTTTCCCCGGTACTCCTCCCACCAACCGCCCTTGTCGCGGTCCGTGATGATGTCCGCGAGCGCGTCGATCAGCGGCTCGTTGACGCACATGCACAACGCGGCGATCGTCCGCAGGCGTTCGACGCTGATGCCGGTCCGGCCGCTCTCCATCTGGGTCACATGGGCGGGGTTGATGCCCAGTGCACGGGCGAGTTGACTGCCGCCGAGACCGGCCTGTTCCCGCATCCTGCGAAGTTCGGCACCCAACCGCAACTGGCGGAGCGTCGGGTTCGATCGAAGGGCCATGGGACCAGTCTGCCAGCCCCGTTCGGGGGAACTTCCCGCCGATCGCCACAAATCTGTGGCGCGGCGCGCTATCGTCATTCTCAGAACGATCCGATGGATCGTCAGACACGCCTTGGTTCAGGGCAGTAGGCGCCTGCTGCCCGCCCGCCGAAGAGCAACCACACCCTGGCCTGGCTCACGGCCCCCTCCCTCCACACTCATGCCTCTCGGAGGTTCCTGTGTGCACCTTGAACACCCCCTCGATCACCCTCACCCGGCAGGCCCTGCGGGACGTCCTCACCCGCGCCGCCTGGGACACCGAGACCATCATCAACGCCGAACTCGCCCTCGGCGAACTGATCGTCAACGCGTGGCGGCACGCCGACACCGCCTCGCCCGTCGTCTACTTCTCCCTCGGCGACCACACCCTCCGGGTCTGCGTCGCGGACGAGAGCGCCGCCCTCCCCCACGAGAAGCCCCTCGACCTCCTCGCCGAGACCGGCCGGGGCCTCCAGCTCGTCTCCGGCCTCACCCACCGCTGGGGCGTCGACCCGCAGAAGCGCGGCAAAACGGTCTGGTACGAGCTGGACCGCGTCGCGTGACCCGCGAGCCGATCGCCCCCGACGACCCCCGGATGCGGGACTTCACCGCCCCGCACATCACCGCCCTCCTCGGTGAACTGCACCGCCGGGGCCTGCCGTACGGGCTCCTCTGGGGTTCGGCCTCCGCCGGGGAGACCGTCCTCGACGGGCGCCTCCTGGTCGACTTCGGCAACGCGCCCGTCAGCACCCTCCTCAACCTCCTCCACCTGCTCCGGGACCTGGACCGGGACGCGGCGTGGGAGCGCTGAGCCGATGAGCCGGTGAGCTGAGAAGCCGATGAGCCGGTGAGCCGCTGAACACGCGAAGGCCCTCGCCCACCGAAGGGGCGAGGGCCTCGCGGCGTCCACCGGCTCCGGGTCAGCCGCCGGACGGGTTCCTGGGCATCCCGCCACCAGCACCACCGAAGCCGCCGGGAACGGCAGCGGCGCCTTCGACCAGCTGGCTGGCGGTGTAGCCGCCGTTGGCGTCGGGCGTGCCGACCACGGTCACGCTCTGGCCGGGCCGGAGGTCGGCGACCTTGCCCTCCTTGTTGAGCTGGACCTTCGTCGCGTCGCCGGTGGTGACCTTGACCGTGTTCCCGTTGGCGTCCGTCAGGTACACGGTGCTGCCGTCCACGGCCTTGACCGTGCCCCGGGTGAAGCCGGCCTGACCGCCCTGCCCCTGACCGCCCTGCCCCTGCCCGCCCTGCCCCTGCCCTCCACGGCGCGAACCGCCCTGCCCGTACCCGCCGGAAGCGGCAGCCACCGGCCGGACGGACTTCCCACTCCCCGACGAGCCCCCGTGCTCCCGCTGGAACCACGCCCCGCCCGCGAACGCCCCCGTCGCGATCACGCCGCCCGCCAGCACCAGGCTGAGCCAGGGCAGCCGCCGCCTCGGCGGCGCCGCCAGTTCGGCGGACACGTCCCGCGCGTCCGGTGGGGTGGCGAGCAGGGCGAGCTGCTCGGCCGGAGTACCGGCCTCGACCGTGGCGATCTCTTTGCTCATGACGGTTGCGTCCTACTCGTGCCGGAGGGCGTCGATCGGCCGCAGCGAGGCGGCCCGGTTGGCGGGGTAACTGCCGAAGAACAGCCCGATGGCGACGGCCACGGCGAACGCGCCGAGCACCGATTCGGGGATCACCACCGGCTTGATGCCGACGATGCTGACGTGCGACCCGGCGATCCCGGCCGCCACGCCCAACCCCGCGCCGATCACCGACAGCAGCGTCGACTCGGCGAGGAACTGCCCCAGGATCACCGCGCGCGGTGCACCGAGCGCCTTGCGGATGCCGATCTCCCGGGTCCGTTCGGTGACCGTCACCAGCATGATGTTGGTGATCCCGATCCCCCCGACCAGCAGCGAGATCGCCGCCACCGCGCCGAGCAGCACGGTGAAGGTCCTCGTCGTGCTCTCCCGCGCCGTGAGCAGCGAGGCCTGGCTGGTGATCCGGAAGTCCGCCTTGGCGGGGTCGGCGATCGCGTGCGTCCCGAGCAGCACCCGGCTGATCTCGGACTGGGCCCGGGCGGTCGCGTCCGCCGAGGACGCCTGGACCAGGATCTGGTTGACCGCGCCGAAGCCGGTGAAGGCGTTCTGCACCGTCGGCAGCGGGGCGATCACCACGTCGTCCGGGTCGGTGAAGCCGCTGCCGCCCTTGGCCCGGAGCACGCCGACCACGGTGAACGGCGTGCCCCCGATCACGACCGGCTTGCCGACCGGGTCCTCGGTGTCGAACAGCTGCCTGGCCGTCGTCGCGCCGAGCACCGCGACCTTGCGCGCGGCGAGCACGTCGTCGTCGGTGAAGTACTCGCCGCGCGCGACCTTCTGGTTGGCGGTCTCGAAGTACGACGGGTAGGTGCCGACGATCGAGCCCGGGCTGTACGAGACGTTCCCGTACAGCGCCGTCGCACCGGCGGTGACCACCGGGGCGACCGACCGGATCGCGGCCGGATCGCCGGAGGCCGCCAGCGCCTTGGCGTCGGCGACCGTCAGCTTCTTCACCGCGGAGGCGGCCCGGGAGCCGCCGCTCGCCGAACCGGCGCTGACCGTCAGCGCGTTGGTGCCGAGCGAGGTGATCGAGTCCTTCACCGCCACCGACGAGCCGTTGCCGACCGCCAGCAGCAGGATCACCGCGGCCACGCCGATCAGCACGCCGAGCATGGTGAGCGCCGAGCGCACCTTGTTGGCGGCCAGGCCGCCGACCGCGAAGCGGAGCGTCTGCCGGAGGATCACGCCGGCACCCCCGCGTCGAGGAGGACGGGCGGCGGCCCCTCCACCGGCGCCTGCCGGAGGTCGCTCACGATCTGCCCGTCCACCAGCCGCAGCACCCGCTTGGCGTGCCGGGCGACCTCGTCCTCGTGGGTGATCAGCACGACCGTGCGGCCGGTGGCGTTGAGCCCGTCGATCAGGGCCAGCACCTCCTCCGTCGAGCGGCTGTCGAGGTTGCCGGTCGGCTCGTCGGCGAGCAGCAGCGCGGGCGCCGTCACCAGCGCCCGCGCCACCGCGACGCGCTGCTGCTGGCCGCCGGAGAGCTCGTTGGGCCGGTGCCCGGCCCGCTCGGCGAGCCCGACCAGGGACAGCGCGGCCATCGCCCGGCGGCGCCGCTCGGCGGTGCGGACGCCGGCGTAGGCGAGCGGCAGCTCGACCTGGGCGAGGGCGGTGGTGCGGGGCACCAGGTTGAAGGACTGGAAGACGAAGCCGATCCGGCGGTTGCGCACCAGCGCGAGCTGCCGCTCGTCCAGGTGGCCGACGTCGGTGCCGTCCAGCAGGTAGCGGCCGGAGGTCGGGGCGTCCAGGCAGCCGAGGATGTTCATCAGGGTGGACTTGCCGGAGCCGGAGCTGCCCATCACGGCGACGAAGTCGCCCTGCTCGACGTCCAGGGCGATGCCCTGCGGCTCGCCGGTCTCCGGGTCGGACGGTCCGCGCAGCGCGTGCACGGTGGTGTCGCCGTGCCCGTAGGCCTTGGTGAGCCGGCGGATCCGGATCACCGGGACGGGGTGCGCGGGGACGCGCTTGTCGATGACGTGACGCATGCTCGGCCTCAGCCCCTGCCGCCGCGACCGGCCCCGCCGGAACCACCGGCGCCACCGGCTCCACCGCCGGAACCGCCGCCGGGGAGGACCGCACCGCCGCCGCCGTTCCGGTTGCCGCCGAGGCCCGGGAAGGAGGCGTTCGGGAAGCCGTTGCCGCCGCTGGTGGTGGGGAGTTCGACCTTGTCGCCCTCCTTCAGCCCGGAGACCACCTGCACCGTGCTGTCGCCCTCGACCCCGACCCCGACGGTGACCCGCTCGGAGCCGCCGTCCGGCCGCACCAGGGTCGCGATGCGCGAGGTGCCGGTGCCGGACAGCGCGGAGGCGGGCAGCGAGAGCGCCTCGTCGGCCTCGCCGGTGATCACCTGGACGGTGGCGCTGAGGCCGGTGCGCAGCGCGCCGGTGTCGCCGGTGAGCTGGAGCGTGGCCGCGTACTGCACGGCGGCGGCGCCGGCCGCGTTGCCGGAGCCGCCGCCGGTGGGCAGCGAACTGACCGACAGGACGGTCGCGTTGAGCTTGGTGTCGGACTGGGCGTTCAGGGTGACGGTGGCCGCCTCGCCCTTCTTCAGTTTGAGCGAGTCGAGCTCGGAGAAGGTCGCGGTGACCTGCATCCCGGTCGGGTTGGTGAGCACGATGAAGCCGCTCGGGGCGGCCGTCGAACCGGTGCCGCTGGCCGTGGACTTGGTGGAGGAGGAGCCGGAGCCGGTGGCCCCGACGGTGTCGCCGACCTTGCCGGCGATCGAGGCGACCGTGCCGTCCACCGAGGCCGTCAGGGTGGTGCCGGTCAGCGCCGCCCGGGCGTTGGCGAGGGCGGTCCGCGCGGTGGCGACCTGCTGCTGGGCCTGGGCCACCGCCGCGTCGTCGACCTTGGTGGTGGTGACGGTGGTGGTCTGCGGGGCGGGCGCGCCGCTCCCGCCCGCCCCGCGGCCACCGCTGCCGCCGCTGCCACCGCCCGCGGCGCCGGGGGAGGCGGCGGGCGAGGCGGAGGAGGAGGAGGAGGAGGAGGAGGAGGAGGTGGGCGAGACGGCGGAGGCGGCACCCGGGCCCGGCAGCGGCTCGGTGGTCGTGGTGGTGACCCCGGCCTGGGCCTTGGCCAGGTTGGCCTCGGCGGTGGTGACGGCCGCCTGGGCCGCGTCCACCTGCTGCTGGGCCGCCGTGGTGTCGACGGTGGCGAGCACCTGGCCCTTCTTCACGGCGTCCCCGACCGCGACCTCGACCGCGGTGAGCCGACCGCCGGTGGTGAAGTCCTGGGCCGCGTCGGTCGGCGAGACCAGGGTGCCGGTTCCGGACACGGTGGCCAGGACGGTGCCCTTGGACACCGTCGCGGTACGGGCCGCGGGCCTGGCGGCGGCCGGGCCGGAGCTGCCGCTGACCGTGGCGTACACCAGGGCCGCGCCGCCCAGCAGGGCCGCGCCGAGCGCGGAGTTGACGAGGACGGCGCCTCGCCGCCGTGGGAGCACCTTCATGGCGGACAGCTTCCCGGCGGGCTCTTGCGGAGCCCTGGGCGCCGACTGGGAGCAGCCTGACCGGCCGGATCCGGGCATTCCGGACAGAACGGCCGTCCCGCGCGGACGCCTTGGCCGTCCCCTGGTCGGCCGTTGGCCGAACTCCCAGCGGGCTCCCAGCGATCCACAGCCTTCCGGGAGCGACCAGCAGCGCGGGAACGCCGCAGGGGCGCGCCGGAGGACCGGCGCGCCCCTGCGATCACGAGCAGGACGTCAGAACGTCCAGGCGTCAGAGCGACTTGCGGAAGGCCTCCGCCACCGACAGGAAGATCGTGTTGCCCTCGGCCTCGCCGATCGACACCCGCACGCCCTCCGGGAACGGCCGCACGATCACGCCGGCCTCGGCGCACGCCGCGGCGAACTCCTGCGAGCGCTCGCCCAGCCAGAGCCAGACGAAGTTGGCCTGCGAGTCCGGGATCTCCCAGCCCTGGGCGCGCAGCCCGGCCACCACCCGGGTGCGCTCCTCGACCAGCGCCTCCACCCGCACCAGCAGCGCCTCCTCGGCGCGCAGCGAGGCGACGGCGGCGTTCTGGGCGAGCTGGCTCACGCCGAACGGGGTGGCGACCTTGCGCAGCGCGGTGGCCACCGGCTCGTGCGCGATCGCGAAGCCGACCCGCAGGCCCGCCAGGCCGTAGGCCTTGGAGAAGGTGCGCAGCACGCAGACGTTCGGGCGGTCCCGGTAGAGGTCGATGCCGTTGGGCACCTCGGGGTCGCGGATGAACTCGATGTAGGCCTCGTCCACCACGACCAGGACGTCGCTCGGGACGGCGTCCAGGAAGCGCTCCAGCTCGGCGCGGTGGATCACGTTGCCGGTGGGGTTGTTGGGGTTGCAGACGAAGATCAGCCGGGTGTTCGGGGTGATCGCGGCGAGCATCGCGTCCAGGTCGTGGTCGCCGTTCGCCGTGAGCGGCACCGGGACGGGCGTGGCCCCGGCGACGGTGGCGACGATCGGGTACGCCTCGAAGGAGCGCCAGGCGAAGATCACCTCGTCGCCCGGGCCGGCCGTGACCAGCACCAGCGACTGGGCGATGCCGACCGAGCCGGTGCCGGTGGCGATGTGCTCGGCGGGCACCCCGAAGCGCTCGGCGAGCACCGAGGTCAGCTCACTGACGCCCATGTCCGGGTAGCGGTTGAACGAGCCGGCCGCCCGGACCGCCGTCTCCAGCACGCCGGGCAGCGGCTCGTAGGGGTTCTCGTTCGAGGACAGCTTGTAGGCGTCGGCGCCGGCCGGCTTGCCGGGCTTGTACGTGGGGATGCCGTCGAGGGTCGGCCGCAGCCGCGGGCCCTGCGCTGACGTACCACTGCTCACGGTCGTACTCCGTTTCCAGTTGCGGAACTCTCCGGTGCGCGCCCGCCCGCCACGGACGGGGTCGCCTCCGTGCCCGGAACCTCGTGCCGCACGCGGACCACCCCGGTCGGGTGCCTTGCACGATACCGACCGCCCTCACCCGTAGGAGTGAGATGCCCGGTCGGGTTACAGGCGCAGATCAGCCATTCTGCCGGGTTCCTTTGGCACATGTCAGAGGTAAGAGTGCTGGTTTCCTGCGGGTATCGAAGGGGCGCACCCCGGCTCACTCATGGAGAAACGTATCTCCGCAGGCTTCCGATGCGCCGGTCACAGACCCTTGTCAGGAGCCATACGATCGGTCCGCCATGACAGCAGCAGCCAACCAGAGCGGTCGGCGTCCCACCACCTCACGGCGTCTGGAGCGGGCCGGCATCCGGGATGTGGCAGCAGCCGCCGGAGTGTCGATCACCACTGTCTCCGATGCGCTGAACGGAAAGGGCCGCCTGCCCGACGAGACCCGCAGCCGGGTGCGCGAGGTCGCCGAGCGCCTCGGCTACCGCCCCTCCGCGGCCGCCCGCACCCTGCGCACCGGACGGTCCGGCCTGATCGGGCTGACCGTCACGACCTACGGTGAAGAGCCGTTCACCTTCACGGAGTTCGCGTACTTCGCCGAGATGGCCCGGGCCGCCACCAGCGCCGCGCTGGGCCGCGGCTACGCGCTGGTGGTGCTGCCCGCCTCCTCCCGCCACGACGTCTGGGGCAACATCGCCCTGGACGGCACCGTGGTGATCGACCCGCCCGACCAGGACCCGCTGGTGAGCGAGCTGTACCGGTCCGGCGTCCCGGTGGTCAGCGACGGCAAGCCCGGCAACTGCCCGGTCACCGCCTGGGTCGACAACGACCACGAGGCCGCCGTGCTCGGCATCCTCGACCACCTCTCCGAGGCCGGCGCCCGCCGGATCGGCCTGCTCACCGGCACCAGCACCGACACCTACACCCGGCTCTCCACCGAGGCCTACCTCGGCTGGTGCGCCAAGGTCGGGCAGGAGCCGGTGTACGAGACCTACCCGGCGCACGACCCGGCCGCCGGCGCCGTCGCCGCCGACCGGCTGCTCGCCCGCCCCGACCGGCCGGACGCCGTCTACGGACTGTTCGACCCCAACGGCACCGACCTGCTGGCCGCCGCCCGCCGGTACGGCCTGCGGGTGCCGGACGACCTGCTGCTGGTCTGCTGCAGCGAGAGCGACGTCTACGCGGCCACCGAACCGCCGATCACCACGCTCTCGCTCAAGCCGCGCAAGATCGGCACCACGGTGGTCAACCTGCTCATCGACGCGATCGAGGGCGTGGACTCCGGGACGGGCGTCGACATCGCCCGGCTCTTCCCGCCGCGGTTCCGCACCGCCGGCACCGGGCCGCCGCCGGGCACCCTGATGCCGACCGAGCTGATCGTCCGCGCGTCCTCCCAGCGCCGGAGTCCGCGCACCACCGTCAGCCCGCCCCGCCCGCCGGGCGAGGTGTAGACCTGCCGGGTGTGGACCCGCCCGGCACGGACCGACGAGGTCCGGGCCGACGAGGTCCAGACCACCGCACCGCCCCCGCCGGGAACGGCCCGGGCGGGGCGCGGGCCAGGGGCCCGTCGAGCACGCGGGCAGGGCTGACGAGACCGTACCGAGCCGGGACAAAACGGACCTTGTGGGACCGCCCGGCTGACGCTCCGGAGGATTGGATACCCACCAGGTGACGACGCCGGGAGAGTGGTCTTCCTATGATGGGCGAATGACTCCCGAGGACCGCTTCCCCGGGCCTGAGCACCCCCACTCAGGCCCCCGCCACCAGCCGGACCTCGACGTGCTGCCGTACGGCACCTATTACGAACCCGACCCCGCCAACGGCTACCCCGCCCCGTCCTACGACGGGGAGACGTACGACGGGGAGACCTACAGCGGCTACGGCGGAGCCCGCTACCTGGAGCAGCACTGGCCCGCCGACGGGCAGGGGCACACCGTGCACGCCCAGGGGATCGGCATGGACCAGGCCCCGGTCTTCTCGCACCAGGGGCAGGGCGGCTACGAGGAGCACCCGGGCTACGAGGGGCAGGAGCAGGGCGGGTACGACGGCAGGGAGCAAGGCGGCTACGAGGAGCAGCCCGGTTACGACGGTCAGGAGCAGGGCGGCTACGAGGGGCAGGAGCAGCGCGGCTACGACGGCCAGGAGCAGAGCGGCTACGAGCCCACCCTGCCCGACCAGCCCTCCCCGGCGCTCCAGCTCCCCGGCCGCGACGACCCGCCGACCATCGAGCTCGGCCCGCCGCTGCCCGACCCCGCCGCACCGACCTACCCGTACCCGGCCCCCGGCCCCGGCGAGCCGCCCGGCCCGGTCTACGTCGTCGGCGACGTACACGGCTACCTGGAGGAGCTGCGCGCCGAGCTGCGCCACCAGGGCCTGATCGACGCCGACGGCCACTGGTCCGCCGGCCGCGCCCGGATCTGGTTCCTCGGCGACTTCACCGACCGCGGGCCCGACGGCATCGGCGTCATCGACCTGGTCATGCAGCTGGCCGCCGAGGCCGCCGCGGCCGGCGGCTACTGCCGCGCGCTGATGGGCAACCACGAACTGCTCTTCCTGGGCGCCGCCAAGTACGGCGACGAGCCCGTCCAGTCCACCGCCGGCACGGCCTCCTTCCTCGCCGCCTGGCGGCTCAACGGCGGCCAGCAGAACGACCTGGACCGGCTGGAGGCGCACCACATCAGCTGGCTCTCCCGGCTGCCCGCCATGGCGGTGGAGGACGGCCACCTGCTGCTGCACTCCGACACCACCGCGTACCTGGAGTACGGCGAGTCCATCCCGGACGTCAACGACGCGGTGCACAGCCTGCTCGCCGACGGCAGCGTGGACGAGTGGTGGGACTGCTTCCGCCGCTTCACCAAGCGGTTCGCCTTCCGCGGCGACGCCGGGCCGCTGGCCGTCCACGAGCTGCTGGACACCTACGGCGGCAGCCGGATCGTGCACGGGCACAGCCCGATCCCGTACCTCACCGGCGCGGTGCACAACGACGACGGCCAGCCGCCGCACATCCCGGGGCCGTACGTGTACGCGGACGACCTCGCGGTGGCGATGGACGGCGGGGTCACGATGGAGGGGCGGCTGCTGGTCGCCCGGCTGCCCATCGGGTGAGGTGCCGGGCCTGCCCATCGGGTGGGGTGCCGGGCTTGCCCATCGGGTGGGGCGCCGGGGGACGGCGGGCCGCCCGAGGAACCGACCGATCGTCAACCGACCGTTTTCGTAGAACAGTTGTTCCCGGCGCTCGGGTCATCACACGCGCGCGTCCCGGGGCGCGAAATTCCGGAAACCGACTGTCAGCCCGGCCGCGCCCGCCCCTACCATGAGGCACACCACACCCGGCCGCCCGTCCGGCGGCCCGCCTCCGCGCCCGTTTCGGCGTCCTGAGGGCCGCGCGCCCCCGGGGCGGAGCGAACGGGGTCCGCACGAACGGGGTCCCCATGTCCAACCCCCCGCCACTGCTCGCCGAGGACCGCCCGGAGTACGAGCGTCTCCTCGCGGAAGCCCTGCGCGACCGCACCGTCCTCACCGCCCTGCGCGCCCGCGGCGCGCTCACCACCGACCAGCTGCGCATCCGCGCGCTGCGCGACGCCGACCGCGTCAACGCCGCGGCCGCCACCGAGTACGCCCACTACACCCGGCTGCGCGAGAGCCTGCGCAGCACGCCCCCGCCACCACCCGGCAGCGAACCCACCGCCCCCGGGCTGCTCGCCCAGCTGCGCTCCGGGAGCGGCGGCGCCGGGCTGTTCCCCGTCCTCACCGTGCTCACCCCGATCCTGGCCTGGGCCGCCGCCCTGTTCCTGCTGCTGATCGGCTACCTGCTGCGCGCCGCCGGGCCGGACCTCGCGCTCGCCGACTCCCTGGTCACGGCCGGCTGGGTGGCGCTCGCCGCCGGGGTCGCCGCGATGGCCATCGGCATCATCGGGCTGCTGCTCACCGCCCTGCGCGACGGCGCCTCGACCGCCCCGGCCGGCACCGATCCGGAGCTCGCCGCCGAACTCGGGGATGCCCACGGCGAGTGGCGCACCGCCCTGCGCGAGCGCGGCCTCGTGCCGTACCTGCTCGACGCGCTGCCGCCGGTGCCGCCGGTACCGGGGGCTGCGGGCGCGGCGGCCGCGGCGGGTCCACCCGGCTCGGGCGGCCCGGAGTCCGGCGACACGGAGTCCGGCGACACGGAATCCGGCGACACGGAATCCGGCGGCACGGAATCCGGTGGCCCCGACTTCAGCAGCCCGGACTTCAGCAGCCCCGGGTACACCCCGCCCGCGTTCACCAGCCCCGGCCCGGACGGACTGACCGACCCCGAGGGCCGGGCCCACCGCCCGGCCGCCTTCACCCCGCCGGACTTCACCGGGCCCGGGTACACGCCGCCCGACTTCACCGGGCCCGACGAGGTGCGCTGAGCCCGCCGCTCCCCGCGCCGGCCGGAGGCCGTTTCCGGGGGACATCCCCACCCCCGGTCCGGGTGCGGCCACCATCGCCCCGGACGCCGCCGCCCGTCAGGCTGGAACCCTCGAGTGGAGCACGACCGGGGGAGACCAGCGATGAGCACCGGACCCGTCCGACCGTCCCGCACCGGACCGGCGCTGCTGCTGGTCACCGTCCTGGCCGCGGCCCTGGCGGGCCTGTCGGCGCTGCTCCCCGGCCCCGGACCGGCGAGCGCCGCGGCCGTGAGCGCCGCGGCCGTGAGCGTCGCGGCCGTGGACGCCGCGCCCGTGAACGTCGCGCCCGTGAGCGTCGCGCCCGTGGACGCCGCGACCGTGACCTCCGGCCGCGCAGCCCCGGTCGCGTTCACCGGCGCCGGCGGCACCACCCACGACACGCTGCGCACCGTCCCCGGCGTCCGGCGCAACCCGCACGTCACCCTGGCCAGCGGCGACGACCGGCCCGACGGCCGCCCGGCGGACTACGCCGACGCCGCCGAGTCCGCCGGGATCCAGCGGCTCGCCACCGACCTCCCCGCCGCCTCCGCCGACCCGGCCCCGCCGCAGGACCTCCGCAACCGCGCGCTCGACCCGCTCCCCTGGTACGCCTCCACCTGGTTCGAGGCCGTCGCCACCCTGTTCTGCCTGACCGGCTTCGCGGGCTACGCGCTGACCGGCGCCGTCCGCCGCCCGCGCCGCCGGCCGCGCCCGGCCGCCCTGCCCCGGGCCGCCCGCTGGGCCGCGCTCTCCGGGGCGGCCGCCGTCCTGGGCGCCCTCGGCTACCTGCTCTTCCTGGTGCTCACCGCCGCGATGTTCCCCGGGCCGGTGCTGTTCGGCCGCCCGGTGGTCTGGCTGGCCGTCCAGCTGCTCGCGCTGTTCGCCCTCGGGGCGGCCGCCGTGGCCGCGGCAGGTGACCTGGTCGGCCCACCAGGTGCCGAGCGGGGCGAGCTCGGACAGCGGGGCCCGCTTTCCGCCGCTGGAGGCGCCCGAGTTGTTGTAGGCGG
>NZ_JBEXJK010000212.1:0-14155 GCF_040609095.1 Kitasatospora sp. NPDC004799 | reverse complement strand
CACGCCGATCATGAAGATCGGCATCATGCTCATCACCGGGCCGGTCTGCTCCACGCCGATCAGGTCGGCCAGCCAGCCCCACTGGAAGACCGCGAAGACCACCCGCTCGAAGGCCGCCCCGTACCGGGCCAGCGCTCCGTCGAAGGCCTCGGCGACCTGCGCCGGGTCGTTGCCGAACACCCCGCAGCCCCAGGCGCCGAGCACCAGCGTGCGCAGCTCGTGCCGGGCGGCCGCCGCGAGCACCCGCACGGCCCGCTCGGCGAGCACGCCCCGGACGTCCGTACCGGGCGAACGCCGTTCCAGCTGACCGGCGTTGGGCGCGGGCGAGGTCAGGAAGGTGACCGGGTACGGCTGCGCCAGCAGCGCGCCGCGCCCGTCCCGGATCACCGGCACCGCCGGCGAGACGATCACCCGGTGGCTGTACCGGAGGTCGGTGGACGCCCGGTGCGCCTCGTAGTAGTCCGGCGCCTCCAGCAGGCAGGAGTACAGCAGCGCGCTGCGGCACAGGTCCTCCTCCTGGGCCCGGGCGCCGCGCAGGTAGCCGCCGCCGGGGTTGCGCGCGGAGGCGAAGTTCAGCACCCCGACCGGCCCCGCGCCCGCCTCGACCAGCCGGCGGGCGGCCTCCATGCTCCCCTCGGCCGTCACCTCGACCGGCCCGTTCAGCGCCCCCGGCCCGCCCGCCGCCACCAGCGCGTCCAGCGCCGCCGGCGCGCACGACACCGTGCCGGCCCGCGCCGCCGCCAACTCCTCCCCCACCCGCACGAGTTCGCCCCCGGCCGTCCGGTAGCTCCCCCGCGCGGCGATCTCCTCGTTCACCCGTGCCACATCGTGCAGTCTGCTGCTCATGGCCGTGACGCTACGGGACCGCCCCGTCCGCGCGCCACAGGTTATTCTCAGTCCCAGAACAACGCCTGCGGGGGGGCGCGGCGGGGCGGCGGGGAAACGCGAAGAGCCCGCTCCGGGGGACGGAGCGGGCCCTTCGTGCGTTCAGCCGGGCCGGCGGTCGACTACCGCCGGTGCGGCGTCAGTTCTTCCAGCGCGGCTTGCGGTCGTCGCGGTCGAAGCCACCGGAACGGCGGTCGTCGCGGTCACGGCCGCCACCGAAGCCGCCACGGTCACGGTTGAAGCCACCGCGGTCGGACTGCGGACGGCCGCCGGAGCGGTGGTCGTCGCGGCGCGAGAACGGACGGCTGCTGCCGCCGCGCTCGTCACGGTCCCGGCCGAAGGACGGGCGGTCACCGAAGGAGCGGGCCGGACGGTCGCCGAAGGAGCGGCCGCCGCGGTCGTCACGGTCACGGTTGAAGCCACCGCGGTCGCCACCGAAACCACCCGAACGGCGGTCATCGCGGTCACGGCCACCACCGAAACCACCCGAACGGCGGTCGTCACGGTCACGGTCCCGGTTGAAGCCGCCGCGGTCGCCACCGAAGCCACCGGAGCGGCGGTCGTCGCGGTCACGGCCGCCACCGAAGCCGCCACGGTCACGGTTGAAGCCACCGCGGTCGCCACCGAAACCACCCGAACGGCGGTCATCGCGGTCACGGCCACCACCGAAACCACCCGAACGGCGGTCGTCACGGTCACGGTCCCGGTTGAAGCCGCCCGAGCGGCGGTCGTCCCGGTCCCGGTCACGGTCCCGGTCACGGTCGCGGTCACGGCCGAAGGCCGGACGCTCGGTGCGGGCCTCGCGGTACGACGGGGTGCGCTCCTCGGCCTGCGGCGCGGCGGCCTCGACGGCGGCCGGAGCGGCCTCGGTCGCGGCCGACTCGGCGGACTCGGCCTCGGCGGCCGGCGCCTCGTCCTCGATGCCCAGCTCGGCCCGCTCGCGCGCCGCGCGGGCGGCCAGGCGGTCGGCCTCCTCGCGCAGCTCGGCGGCGCGGCGCTGCGCGCGCTCCAGCTGGCGGGTCATGTCGGCGAGCTCGCGCTCGGCGGCACCGGCGATGTTGGCGGCGCTCTCCGCCTGGACCTCGGTCAGCGAACGGGCGCCGGTGATCTTGGCGACCTCGGCGTCGAAGGCGTGGTCCAGGATGTGGCGGCTGGCGTCGACGCCCGCGTCCTCCATCAGGCGGAAGACGCCGCGGCGCTGGTGCGGCAGCACCAGGGTGACGACGGCACCGGAGCGGCCGGCGCGCGCGGTGCGGCCGGAGCGGTGCAGGTAGTCCTTGTGGTCGCCGGCCGGGTCCACGTTCAGGACCAGGTCGATGCCGTCGACGTGGATGCCGCGGGCGGCGACGTCGGTGGCGACGACGACGTTGGTGTAGCCGTCCTTGAAGTCGCCGAGGACGCGGGTGCGGGCGCCCTGGGTCATGCCGCCGTGCAGCGCGTCGGCCTTCACGCCGGCCTCGATCAGCTGCTCGGCGACGCGGTCGGCGCCCATCTGGGTGCGGACGAAGATGATCGTGCGGCCCTTGCGGGCGGCGATCGCGTTGGTGATCGGCGCCTTGTCCTTGGGCTTCACCACGAGGATGTGGTGGGTCATGGTGGTGACGGCGCCGGCCGACGGGTCGACCTCGTGGGTGACCGGGTTCTTCAGGTAGCGCTTGACCAGGGTGTCGATCTCGTTCTCCAGGGTGGCGGAGAACAGCAGGCGCTGGCCGCCGCTCGGCACCTGGTCGAGGATCTCGGTGACCTCGGGCAGGAAGCCCATGTCGGCCATCTGGTCAGCCTCGTCGAGCACGACGGTCCGGACGTCGTCGAGCTTGGCGGAGCCGCGGTTCAGCAGGTCGCGCAGACGGCCGGGGGTGGCGACCAGGATGTCGACACCGCGCTCCAGCGCGTAGATCTGGTTCGACATCGAGGTGCCGCCGCAGACGACCTTGAGGCGCAGGCCGAGCACCGAGCCGAACGGCTCCAGGGCGTCGGCGACCTGCATGGCCAGCTCGCGGGTCGGGACCAGGATCAGGCCGCGCGGGTGCTTGGGCTTGGTGCGCTCGCCGTCGGCGAGGCGGGTCAGCAGCGGCAGGCCGAAGCTCAGGGTCTTGCCGGAGCCGGTGCGGCCACGGCCCAGCACGTCCTTGCCGGCCAGGGCGTCCGGGATGGTCGCGGCCTGGATCGGGAACGGGGTGGTGACGCCGCGCTTGGCGAGGGCGCGCACGACGTCGTCGTGCAGGCCCAGGTCGCCGAAGGTGATGGTGGGCTCGGCGGCCGCCTCCTCGGTGGCCTCCACGGCCTCGGCGATCACCTCGTCCGCGGCGGTGTCGAGGGTGTCGTTGGTGTCGGTGACATCGGCGGCGGCCTCGTTCGCGGGCATGGCGAAGCGGGCGTCGTCAACGAGAGACATGCAAAACCTTCCGGAAGTGGCACGCGCCAAAGTCCGGGGTTCTGTTTCACAACCGCCTCTATGCGGTCAGCCACGGATCGCCGGAACGCGCCAAGGGCGCCAGATGGGAGTAGGGCGCCAGTCAAATGGATCAAACGAACGATCTACCACCATAGACGACCCTGAGGATCGGAGGCAAACGCCCTGCTCAAGCCGCTATTACCCGCCCGCCCGAGGGCTCGGGGCCGAGGAACCGGAGCTGCCGGCCGACGGTTCCGGGGCCGGCGGGACGGTCGCGGCGGGCGAGCTGTGCTCCGGCGCGGGGGTGCTCGACGGGCGGCTGCTCGGGGTGGCCGAGGGCGTCCCGGCCGAACCGCCGCCGGAGCGGCCCTCCCCGGTGCCGCCCGTCCCGGCCGTCCCGCCGGAGCCCGCCGTGCCACCGGTCCCGCCGCCGCCCGGGCGCGGTGCCGGACTGGTGTTCACACCGCCCGCCGAACCGCCGCCCGGACCGCCGTCGGGCGCACCCGACCCGGGCACCGGGACCACCCCGGCCACCGTACCGGTCGCCCCGGGGGCCGCCCCGCCGGGCTGCGCGGCGGCGGGGCCGTTCGACCCGCCCTCGCCCTGGAGGCCCCCCGGCCGCTCCGGGCGCCCGGAGGCCCCGCCCGGGTGCCCCGCGCCCGGCGAGGCCGAGGGCCCGCCGGTCGCCCCCGGCTTGACCGCCGGACCGGCCTGCCCGACCGGCGCCACGCCGTGCTTCTCCTCCGCCGCCGGACCGACCGACATGCACCCGGTCAGCCCGAGCCCGGCCACCGTCAGCAGCGCCGCCGCCCGTACCGCGCGCGAACGCGGGCCCGCCGCCGCCCGCACCGGAGCCGTACGCGCCGCGGCCAGCCGCACCCGCACCGCCCGTACCGCCCGCACCGCCCGTGCCGCCCGTACCGAAGCCACTGAGGTCCCTCTCTACCGCCCCACCCGGGCCGCCCACTCGCGCGCGGCCGCTTTTCGGTGCCCAACGCGCGCCCGGCCCGGCGGGACACGGGCAGCGCGCAAGCTCGCCCGGCGGGGCCCGCGCTCCGGCGCCCGCTCAGCCCCAGAGCGCCGCGGCCAGCTCCGCACCCGCGTACACCGCGGCCAGCCCGGCCAGCACGCTGCCGGCCACGTTGGCCAGCGCGTACCGCTTGGCGCCGGTCTCGGCCAGCCGGAGGGTCTCGTACGAGAAGGTCGAGTAGGTGGTCAGCGCCCCGCAGAGCCCCGTCCCCAGCAGCAGCTGGACCTCCGAGGAGGCCGCGCCCGCCGCCACCGCGCCGGTCACCAGCCCGAGGACCAGGCAGCCGACCACGTTCACCGTGAACGTCCCCCACGGGAACACCGAGTCGTGCCGGGACTGCACCGCCCGGTCGGTCAGGTACCGCAGCGGCGCGCCGACCACCGCGCCCACCACCACCAGCAGCCAGTTCACTCGGCGGGCTCCCCGCCGTCCGACTCCCGGCCCCGGTCCCCGCCGCCCGGCTCCCGGCCGTCCGACCCGCGGCCGGCGTAGGTCACGACCTCGCAGCGGTCCAGCAGCACCAGCCCCTCCGCCACCATCCCGTCCAGCTGCGGCAGGAAGGCCCGCACCCGCTCCTCCTCGTCCACGATCACCACCGCCACCGGCAGGTCCTCGCTCAGCGACAGCAGCCGCGTGGTGTGCACCAGCGACGAGGCCCCGAACCCCTCGATCCCCCGGAACACGCTCGCCCCGGCCAGCCCGGCCGCCCGGGCCCGGTGCACGATCTCGCTGTACAGCGGGCGGTGGTGCCAGCGGTCGCCCTCCCCGATCAGCACGGTCAGCCGCAGCGCCGGCCCGCCCAGCCGGCTCACCGCGCGCCTCCGCCCCGGCCGTCCGCGCCCCGCCCGGCCCCGCGCCGTACGGCCCGGTGGACCAGACGCCGGGTCAGCCCGGCCGCCGCCCAGACCGCGAGCAGCGCGCCCGCCAGCGTCAGCCCGAGGTACGCCACGGCCGGCCCGGGCCGGCCGGCCTCCAGCAGCCGCCGGACGTCCACCGCGTACGTCGAGAAGGTGGTGAACCCGCCCAGCACCCCGGTGCCGAAGAACGGCCGCACCAGCGGGTGCGCCTGGCGCCCCTCGGTGAGCACCACCAGGAACACCCCGATCACCGCGCAGCCGACCACGTTGACCAGCAGCGTCGTCCACGGGAAGGCCGTCGCCCCGGTCCGCCACCCGAGCCCGGCCGCGTACCGCGCGGTCGCCCCGATCGCCCCGCCCGCCGCGACCACCGCCACCGCGGGCCCCTGCCCGCGCAGCACCGGCGGCCGGCTCCGGGCCGGCGCCGAGACCGGCGGCGGCGTCCGGACCGGGCCGCCCACCGCGTCCTCCGAGGTCGTCACGACCCCATCAAACACCGGCCTCCGCCACCTGGCACACCGTCACCCGACACCGGACAATGATCCGGTGGAGATGACCCGGGAAGAGTTCGAGACGCTGGTCAGCGACGCCCTCGACCAGATCCCCCCGCAGCTCGCGGCCATGATGGACAACGTCGCGATCTTCGTCGAGGACGAACCCGACCCGAGCGACCCCGAGCTCCTCGGCCTCTACGAGGGCACCCCGCTCACCGAGCGCGGCGAGTGGTACGCGGGCGTCCTGCCCGACCGCATCCTGATCTACCGCGGCCCCACCCTGCGCCACTGCGAGACCCGCGAACAGGTGGTCGAGGAGGTCCGCACCACGGTCATCCACGAGGTCGCCCACCACTTCGGTTTCGACGACCACGAGCTCGACGAGCTCGGCTGGTCCTGACCCCCGCCCGCCACCCGGCCGAAACCCGTTTTGGCGATCCGCCCCGCATCCCATATGCTTCTCGACGTCCCCGAACGCTGGGAACAGCGGGACAGGCCACAAGCCCTCATCGTCTAGTGGCCCAGGACGCCGCCCTTTCAAGGCGGTAGCACGGGTTCGAATCCCGTTGGGGGCACGCAGTACCGTAGTAAAGTGCAGTGCGCAAGACCTGAGTGGTTCGCCACTTCTAGGTCCCGTGGAGCAGTTGGTTAGCTCGCCACCCTGTCAAGGTGGAGGTCGCGGGTTCAAGTCCCGTCGGGATCGCTCGTCTCACCAGAGACGCGCAGTACGGCCAGGTAGCTCAGTTGGTACGAGCGTCCGCCTGAAAAGCGGAAGGTCGCCGGTTCGACCCCGGCCCTGGCCACAACCGGGAAGCCCCCGTAGCGAATTCGCTACGGGGGCTTCGTCGTTCCCCCGGCCCGCCGGGCGACTACGCTGGGTGTCCGGTACCGGCGGATTCGGTTCACTCGGTTCAGGAGGCTTCGCGCTCATGACCCCGGAACACTTCGAGCTCCTCGAGGAAGCCCGCAGGAGCCTGCCCGACGGCTTCAAGGTCGAGATCTCCGGCGACACCATCACCATGATGGTGAGCCCCTCCGGGATCCACCAGCGCAACCTGCTGGTGGTGCGTCGCCAGTTCGACGCGCACACTCCGGCCGGACTGCTGCCGAGCGAGAACACGGACCTGGTCTCGCCGAACGTCGGCAAGAGCCGCAACCCCGACCTGACGTACGTTCCGGACGAGGCGCTGGCCACCACCGACAACCAGGTGCCCGCCGAGCTGGCCGCGATCGCGGTCGAGCTGGTCTCGCCCTCCAACCCGGAGAACGACTGGGTCGGGAAGCTGCGCGACTACCCGCTGATGGCCATCCCGCTGTACCTCCTGGTCGACGCCCGGGAGAAGACCGTCACCCTCTTCAGCAGGCCGGACGCCACCCGGTACCACCGGCGCGAGGACGTCGCCTTCGGCGAGACCCTGCACGTCCCGGAGCCCTTCTCCTTCGACCTGGCCACCGACGGACTGCTGCCGTACTGACCCGTTCCGGCCCGGACTACGCGAAGACCTCGATCGCGCACCTGGCCGCGCCGCTGCGCCGGATGCGGGCGTCACAGGTGACCAGGGGGACGCCGAGGGTCACTCTCCCGGCTGCCCGGGTTCCCCCGGGAGGGGGAGGGGGTACCGCCCGCGGGACGATCCGGCGGGGCGGGGTGGCGCGGGAGCGTGGGTGGCATGGAGACGGGACGGGACACGGGCTGGAACCGGGTGGTGCTGGGTGCCGGGTACGCGGCGGCGGGGTGGGCCACGGCCTTCGCGCTGGTGCACGTGTACTGGCTGGCGGACGGGCGGCTGGGGCTGCCGGACGGGCGGTCGGTGTGGAGCAGCACGCCGCTGCTGGTGATCGACGTGATCGCGATCCCGCTGTGCGCGCTGGCCGCGGCCGTGGCGCTGGCGCCGCTGCGGCGGTGGGGTGCGCGGGTGCCGGCCCGGCTGCTGGGCTTCGCGCTGTGGGGCACCACCGCACTGCTGGTGCTGCACGCCGCGCCGTCCGTGCCGGACTGGATCGCGCTGGCCGCCGGGAGCCGGTCGGGGGCCGAGCTGGACTCGATGGCCCGGTTCGCGACCTTCGGCTACGAGCCGTTCTTCCTGGCCGGCGGGCTGCTGTTCGCGGTCACCTCGCTCGGCCGCCGGATGGTCGGCCGGTCCGTCGCGCGGTGAACGGGTCAGCCGCGCGGTGAACGGATCAACGGATCAGCCGCGCGGTGAGCCGGCCAGGCGGGCGGTGAGCCAGTCGGCGGTGGCGGGGAGCCAGTCCGGCAGGGCGGTGCCGAGAAGGTGGTTGCCGTGCGGCACGAGCAGCAGGTCGGCGTCCAGGGCGTGCTCGGCCAGGGCGGTGGCGGGGGTGACGCCCGGGATGCGGTCCTCGCCGCCCTCGACCACCAGCAGCGGGACGGTGATCCCCGGCGCGAGGGCGGTCAGGTCGACCCGGTCGGCGAAGGCGCGGGCCGCCGCGTACCCGCCGCAGCGCTGGGCCAGGGTCGCGGTGACGAACGGGACCAGGCCGTCCCAGTCCAGCCGGTACGGGCCGCTGACCACGGCGGCGGCGCACAGCCGCGGCTCATGGGCGGCGGCCACGGCCGCGTAGTAGCCGCCCAGGCTGAGGCCGACCACGGCGGTCCGGGCGAGGTCCAGCCCGGTACGGCCGGCCAGCGCGTCGAGGGCCCGGCCGACCACCCGGTGGTACTCCGGCTCCGGAGCACTGGAGCCGGCCAGCACGCCCTGCCCGGGCCCGTCGACGGCGAGCACCGCGGCGCCCCGGGCGAGCAGGGCCTCGGCCACCGCGTGGAACTCCTCCTTGCCCGAGTCCATCCCCGGCACCACCACGACCACCGGGGCCGCGCCCTCGCCGTCCGCCGGGCGGCGCAGCCAGCCCGCGAAGCCCTCGCCCTCGACCCGCTCCGCACCCGGGTCGAGCAGCGCCAGCGCCCGCCGCATCGCCTCGTCGGCCTCGGTGGCGGCCTCCGCCGCGGCGGCCCGGTCGGGGTGCGGGAGCAGCCCCGCGACGTGGTACCAGCGGGCGGCGCTCCGGTACCCCTCGCCGGCGGTGACGGTGCGGCCCTCGGCGGCGGCCCGCTCCGCCGCCTCGGCGTACCGGCGGCCGGCGGCCCGGCAGGCGGCCGGCCAGTCGCGCAGGGAGGTCAGCGGGGCGGTCACCCGGGCGTACTCGTACGGGTCCAGGCCGGCGCCGTGGGCACGCGGGCGGTTCTCCTCGACGAAGGCGGGCAGCAGCCCGGGGGTGTCGAGGAAGGAGAGGTCGGTCATCGTGGGGGTTCCCTTCGGGGCGTTTCGGGGCGGGCGGCTTCAGGCGAGGGTCAGGACGGCCTTGCCGCGGATCCGGCGTTCGCGCAGGTCGGTGAGCACGGCGGCGGTCTCCGCCCAGGGCGCGGTCCGGCCGAGCTCCGGGGTCAGCCGGCCCTCGTGGGTGAGGCGCACCAGGGTGGCCAGGTCGGCGCCGTCGGAGACGTCCGAGTCCGCGTAGTGGAAGTGCCGGACGACCGCCGACTCCGGGCCCTTGAAGAAGTCGAAGAAGTCGAGCGTGACGGGCGTCCGGGAGGCCTGGCCGAACCAGACCAGGGTGCCGCGCCGGGCCAGCCGGGCCAGCGCCACCGGCAGCGCGGCACCGCCGGTGGACTCCAGCACCAGGTCGTACGGCCCGCGCGCCGCACCCACCTCGTGGACCACCTCGGCCGCCCCCAGCTCGACCAGCCGCCGCCCGCGCTCCGGGGAGGCGGTGACGGCGGTCAGCTCGGCCCCGGCCGCGGCGGCCAGCTCGGTGACGTAGTGCCCGACGCCCCCGGAGGCCCCGGTCAGCAGCACCCGCCGGCCGGCCAGCGGCCCCGCCGTCCGGAGCAGCCGCAGCGCGGTGAGGCCGGCCAGCGGCAGCGCGGCGGCCCGGACGGCGTCCAGGCCGTCGGGCAGCTCGGCGAGGGAGGAGGTCGGGACGCACACGTACTCGGCCCAGCCCCCGGCCGGCGGATGCCCCACCACCCGGCGGCAGACGGCCGGCCCCGACCCGTCGGCGGCGGCCTGCACCACCAGCCCCGCCACGTCCTTCCCCGGCCGCCATCCGGCCCGGGGCGCCTCCAGCTGGAAGGTCTCCCCCCGGTTCACCGAGAACGCCTCCACCTTCACCAGCGCCTCCCCCGGCCCCGGCCGCGGCTGCTCCACCTCCGCGAACCGCACCGGCTCCGCCGCCCGCCCCGTCGCCACCAGCGCCTTCATCCCCACTCCTCCGTCGATCACCCCCTCACCCCACCCCGCACCGCCCCACCCGGTCCAACAACCGGCGGACGGCGACGACAACCACCGGTTGTGCAGTGAGTAGGCCGCGGCCGGGGCCGGAGGCCGCAGCGAGGCGAGCAGCCCGAGACCCGGGGCCGAGAGGCGGGCCGGGGGCCGGGTGGGAGCCCGGGGGCCGGAGCCCGGGGGCCGGGGGCCGGGGCGGGCCGGGGGCCGGGAGGAGCCCGGGGGCCGGGGGCCGGGAGGAGCCCGAGACCCGGGGCCGAGAGGCGGGCCGGGGCAAGCAGCAGGCCGGGGAACCCGAGGCCCCGGGGCCGGGCGGGCAGGCTCTAGGGTGCCCGGGTGGATCTGGATCTGGCGCAGGTGCGGGCGTTCGTGGTGGCGGCCGAGGAGTTGCACTTCGGGCGGGCGGCCGGCCGGTTGGGGATCAGCCAGCAGGGCCTGTCGAAGCGGGTGGCGCGGCTGGAGGCGGTGCTCGGGGCGCGGCTGCTGGAGCGGGACGCGCGCGGGGTGGGGCTGACCGGGGCCGGGCGGCGGTTCCTGGAGCCGGCCCGGCGGGTGCTGGCGCAGGGGGAGCGGGCGGTGGCCGCCGTGGGGTGCGCCGCGCGGCCGCTGCGGATCGACGTGTGGGGGCACCTGTACGCCCCGATGCGTACGCTCGCGCAGGCGGTGGACGCCGCGCCGGGGCTGCAGGTGGAGCCCTCGCCCGGTCGGGACCTGCCGACGGTGGCGGCGGCCGTGCTGCGCGGGGAGTCGGACGCCGGCTTCGGCCGGGTGCACCGACTCCCGTCCGACAGCGGTGAACTGACGCACCGGCTGGTCCGCCTGGAGCCGGTGGACGCGCTGCTGAGCGCCGACCACCCGCTGGCCGGCCGGGACGCCCTGCGCCCGGACGACCTGCGGGGCAGTGTGCTGCGCTACCCGGCGGCGGTGGACCGGCTGGACTTCCTCACCCGCTTCGCCGCCCGGTTCCGGATCGACCGCCGGGTCGGCTCGACCAACCTCGGCCTGGAGCACTTCGTGGACCAGGTCCGCGCCGACCCGTCCTGCTTCTCCCTCGTCCCCGCCGACGGCCCGCTCCCCGTCCGCCCGGGCGTCCGCACCGTCCCGCTGGTGGACCCGACCCCGCTCTACGCCTGGTCGCTCCTCTGGCGCACCGGCCCGGACACCGATCCGCACCCCCGGCTCGACGACCTGCTGCGGGCCTTCACCACCGAGGCGGCCCGCAACCGCTGGCTGGAGTACGACCCGGCCCGCGACTGGCTCCCGGACGCCGACCAGGCCGCGCTCCACCCCTGACGGCCACCCCGACGGCCACCACCGACGACCACCGGCTCAGGACGTCCGGAGCCAGTGGTCGACCGTGCGCACCACCGAGCCGTCCGCCGCGTAGTAGGTGACGGTCGCGGCATCGCTGCCCGGCTTCGCGACGAGGCCGAAGTAGCGGAACGGGGAGTCCCCGACCGCGACCGGCACCGCCTCGGTGGTGCCGCCGGTCCTCCAGGCGACCACGACCCTGACGACCTGGGCGTTGGTCCCCTCGATCACCACCGGCGGGACGCCCGCGTCGTGCTGGAGGCCGAGCGACGCGCCGCCGACGGCGCCCGGGTAGCCGCCCGGCGCGGAGACCGCGTGCAGGGAGTCGTCGACCTGCCGCTTCCCGTCCACGGTGAAGTAGTAGTTCACCCAGTCGGTGCGCGGGTCCCAGTTGCGCTCGACGTCCACCGGGACGACCGGCTTCACGGCCGGGTTGGCGGCGTACCGCTCCGCCCTGATCAGCTGCTCCTGCCGGACGGCCCCCTCCTTCGTGGGGGCGACCGGCCACAGCGCGGCCCAGGCCTGCCAGCTGCGGCCGTTCGCCGTGCCCTCGGCGACCTTGACCCGGGTGGGGTCGAACGGGTCCCGGGCGGCGGCGGGCGCGCTCGTGCCGCCCGGAGCCGCGGGCGCCGCCACGGAGGCCGAGGCCGAGATCGACACCGAGGCCGAGGCCACCGCCACGGTCGAGACCGCGTGCCGCCCGAACTCGCCGAGCACCGCCGTGCCGCCGGCGACGCCCGCGACCAGCGCGGCCGCCACCCCCGCGGTCAGCAGCCGCCGGCGCCGCAGCCGCCGCCGGCCCCCGGCGACCAGCCGGTCGTACGGGACCGCCCCGGTGTCGACGCTCCCGGCCAGCTCGCCCAGGGCCCGTACGGTCGCCGGCTCGTCGCCGCCCGCCGTGCCCCCGGGCCGGAACTCGTGGCTCATCCTGTCCCTCCGATGCTCGTCAGTCCGATGAGTGAGGAGGCCCCGCGGAGCTTGGCCAGGCCTCTGGCCGCCTGGCTCTTCACCGTCCCGACCGAGCAGCCCATCGCCGCCGCGGTCTGGGTCTCGCTGAGGTCCTCCCAGTACCGCAGCACCACGGCCTGGCGCTGGCGCGGCGGCAGGGCGCCGAGCGCGGCGAGCAGCACGGCCCGGTCGTCCGGGTCGGCGCCGTCCGGCGCGGGCCGGTCCGGGAACGCGGTGACCGGGTACTCGACCAGCCGCCGCCGGAACCGTCTGGCGTGCTCGTTGATCACGATCCGCCGCACGTAGGCGTACGGGTCGTCCGCCGCCCGCACCCGGTTCCAGGCCGCGTACGCCCGTTCCAGCGCCTGCTGTACCAGGTCCTCGGCGCCGTGCCGGTCCCCCGCGAGCAGGTACGCCGTCCTGAACAGCCGTGACCACGCGCCGCCGACGAACGTCCGGAACTCCTCGTCCCGGACGGCCTTGTGGGCTCCCATGAGCACCTCCTCAACCCTCCGGAGCCCGGGACGGCCGCGGACCGTTGCCCGCCGTTCGCGATTCGCCGCCGACGGCTGTGACACTGGAGGGGCTCGAAAACCGAGGTGCGCTCCGCCGTGCCTCCTTGCGAACCTAGAGGGATGCCCGCAGTGAGTTCTCCCGCAGTCCAGTCCGCCACCGTAGCCGCCGAGGGGCCCGGGATCGGGGAGCTGGCCGCCCGCCTGCCCGAGCTGACCCTGCGCGACCAGGTGCGGATCGGGCGCCGGCTGGAGGGGGCCCGTCGGGTCCGCAAGCCCGAGGCCCGGCAGAAGATCGCCGCCGAGATCGCCGGCGACATCGACCGCGCCGAGCTGGTGGTCGAGCGGCGCCGCGGCGCCGTCCCGACGATCAGGTATCCCGCCGAGCTGCCGGTCAGCCAGAAGAAGGACGAGATCCTGGCGGCGATCCGGGACCACCAGGTGGTGATCGTCGCGGGCGAGACCGGCTCCGGCAAGACCACCCAGATCCCGAAGATCTGCCTGGAGCTCGGCCGCGGCGTGCGCGGCCTGGTCGGCCACACCCAGCCGCGCCGGATCGCCGCCCGCACGGTGGCCGAGCGGGTCGCGGAGGAGTTGGACAGCCCGCTCGGCGAGGCGGTCGGCTGGAAGGTCCGGTTCACCGACCAGGTCGGCCAGGACACCCTGGTCAAGCTGATGACGGACGGCATCCTGCTCGCCGAGATCCAGACCGACCGCGACCTGCACCAGTACGACACCCTGATCATCGACGAGGCGCACGAGCGCAGCCTCAACATCGACTTCATCCTCGGCTACGTCAAGCAGCTGCTCCCCCGCCGCCCGGACCTCAAGGTCGTGATCACCTCCGCGACCATCGACCCGGAGCGCTTCGCCCGGCACTTCGGCGACGCCCCGATCATCGAGGTCTCCGGCCGCACGTACCCGGTGGAGGTCCGGTACCGGCCGCTCGCCGAGGACACCGCCGACGGGGACGAGGACGACCCGGCCGACCGCGACCGGGACCAGGTCCAGGCGATCTGCGACGCCGCCGAGGAGCTCCAGGCCGAGGGCCCGGGCGACATCCTGGTCTTCCTCTCCGGCGAGCGCGAGATCCGCGACACCGCCGACGCCCTCGGCAGGCTGAAGCTGAAGAACACCGAGATCCTGCCGCTGTACGCCCGGCTCAGCTCGGCCGAGCAGCACAAGGTCTTCCAGCGCTCGCGCAGCCGCCGGATCGTGCTGGCCACCAACGTGGCCGAGACCTCGCTGACCGTCCCCGGCATCAAGTACGTGATCGACCCGGGCACCGCCCGGATCTCCCGCTACAGCCACCGCACCAAGGTCCAGCGGCTGCCGATCGAGGCGATCAGCCAGGCCAGCGCCAACCAGCGCAAGGGCCGCTGCGGCCGCACCTCGGACGGCATCTGCATCCGGCTCTACTCGGAGGAGGACTTCCTCTCCCGCCCCGAGTTCACCGACGCCGAGATCCTGCGCACCAAC
>NZ_JBEXJK010000211.1:0-14181 GCF_040609095.1 Kitasatospora sp. NPDC004799 | reverse complement strand
AGGGCGGTCCGCGCCGCGGCGGCGGCAAGGCCGGGGGCGGGGGCGGCGCCGCGGACGAGTCGCTGGGCTGCGTGGCGGCGCTGCTGGTGGCGGTCGGGGCGCTGTTCGCCTGGATGAGCACCGACGCATTCTTCCCCGGCGCGACCGACCTCACCGCCGTGCCGCCGGGCTACCGGGTCGGCTTCCGGCTGCTCTACCTGTGCGAGAACCTGGCGTTCGGCGCCGGGCTGTCCTTCCTGGTCCTCGGCTTCCCGGCGGTGCTGCGCCAGGGCCGCTCGTTCGGGCTGTCGCTGCTCGCCCACCTCTCCGTGGGCTGGCTGCTGGTCTCCTGGTGGCCGCAGGACAACCTCTACCGGCTCACCGCGGCGACGGACTGGCCGCGCCAGACGGCGATGGTGTTCGTCTTCAACGTCCCGCTGATGCTGGCGGCGGTGGTGCTGGTGGCCTTCTTCCTGCGCAAGCCCACTGCGAGCAAAGGGCGGTGACGGTCCGTCAGCGGATCGCCGGCTCGTCAGCGGAGCGCCTCGAAGATCCCAGCCAGCGCGTGGTGGGCCGCCGCGACCAGGGCCTCGGCGGCGTCCAGCGCCTCGGCGTCCGGCCCGGCGAGGGCGAGTCCGACGGTGGGTTCCGGCTCGCGGCCGGCGGTCGGGATCAGCGGCAGCAGGGTGACGCCGAGCCGGGCGCAGCGCGGCCGCAGCCGGTCCAGGTGGTCGTGCAGCGCGCCCTGGTCGAGCCGGGCGCCGAGCGACATCGCGTCCAGGGTGCGGACCAGGTGGCCCGGGCCGCGCACGTGGTCGAGGCGGGCGCGCAGCATGAAGGCGACGGCCGGGCCGGTGAGCCGCAGGTTGATCTCGGTGGGGGCGAGCCGGCGCTCCCGGTCGGTGACGAAGTCGACGTCGTACCAGCCGCGGTAGCCCTCGGCGGCCAGCCGCTCCCCCACCGCCAGGGCGAACCGGCGGGCGGTGGCGGCGGCGCCCTGCGGCACCGCGCCCGGGCCGACGGTGACGCCCCGGTAGCGGGTGCCGGCCACGTCCATGGCGCCCGCGCCGACCGGGTGGACGGTGCCGTCCGGGCCGACCAGGGCGTCGTAGGTGAGGTCGCGCAGCCGGGCGGCCGGGCCCGGGTCCACGTGCTCCTCCAGCAGCAACTCGCCCTCGGACGGCAGGAGTTCGGTCCGCTCCAGGCGCCGCAGCAGGGCCCTGCCGCCACCCGCGGCGAACAGCTCGGCGGGTTCCACCACGACGGTGCCGTAGCCGCCGACGCCGTACGGGCTCTTCAGCACCGTGGTCAGGCCCCGGACGGCGCGGGCGGTCAGCCGGCGGGCGGCCCGGCGCCGGCCGTCCGGGCGCTCCTGGCACGGCAGCCGGATGCCGGGGTGGTCGGGGGCGAGGGCGGCGAACAGGTCGTGGGCGGCGGCCTTGGACTCGTAGCGGCGGACGGCGGCCTGCTCGGGCCCCCCGCCCCGCGCGGCCGTCCGGCCCCAGCCCACCACCGGGTGGCCGGAGTCGGCGATCCGCGCCGCCAGGGCGGGGCGGTCGGCGAGGGCCTCGGCCACCGTCCGGTCCGGGGCCACGCCGCTGTGCACCTCGACCGGGCCCCAGGCCAACTCCCGGGCCAGCCAGTCGGTCCACTCCGGGGCGACCTCGGCGGGCAGCACCAGCACCGCCGGTTCGGGGCTGTAGCCGACGGCCAGGCAGGCGTAGTGGTGGGCGTGCCGCAGCCGCCGCAGCCGCTGCGCCCGGTCCGTGCCGGGGGCGAGGAACTGCGCGTCGAAGTCGGCCACGTCGCCCACGTGGACCGCCGCCCGGCCGCCGGTCCAGGCCTGCGCCCATCCGTCCATGGGGCCGAAGACTACGGGCTGTCTCAGAGCGCCAACAGCCCTGCGGCGGTGGGCCGCAGGCCGCAGGCGTCGAGGTAGAACGGGCGCAGGTGCGGCTCGAAGTCGACGTGCAGCCAGGCGCAGCCGGCCGCGCGGGCGCCGTCGGCGGCCTCGGCGACCAGCCGGGTGGCGACGCCCCGGCGTCGGGCGTCCGGGGCGACCACGGTGTCCAGCAGGAAGGCGTGGACGCCGCCGTCCCAGGCGAGGTTGACGAAGCCGACCAGGACGCCGTCGGCGGTGCGGCGGGCGGTGACCCAGCCGAGGCTGTGCCGCTCCAGCCGGGCGAGCCAACCGGCCTGCCGGAGGGGGTGGTCGAAGCCCTCGGCGTGCAGGGCGTCGAGTTCGGGATCGGTGAGCGGGCCTCGCCACCGGTAGTCGATCGTCACGACCGCACTGTAGACCGCTTGTTAACTTCTGATCATTTTTGGCTGTCAAAGGACACGACTTGGCAAAGTTATGACCTTTCCTCTAGCTGCACCTGACTGATCGCCGTCAATCTCTGACCAGCTCCTTTCCCTGCAGCTCACCCCACTGGAGTTCCGAGTGACCCCCACGTCCTCCTTCCGCCGTGCCCGCGTGGCCGCGGCCGTCGCGGTCGTCGCCGCCCTGGCCGGCGCCACCGTCCCGGCCGCCACCGCCTCCGCCGCGCCCGACCCGCGCGGGGCCGCGATATCCCAGGCCCGCGCCAACGTCGCCCACCACGCGACGGTGTTCGGCTTCGGCGCCGGCCAGGACCTCGTGCTCAAGGACGTCGTGCTGGACGCCGACGGCACCTCGCACGTCCGCTTCGACCGCACCTTCCAGGGCCTGCCGGTGGTCGGCGGCGACCTGGTCGTCCACCAGGACGCCAAGGGCCGGCTCAAGGACTCCTCCCGCGCGGCCGCCCACGACGCCGCCGTGAGGTCGACCGTCCCCAAGGTGTCCGCGCAGTCCGGCGCGGCCGGCGCGCTGGCCGCCGCCCCGGGTGTCAAGGACGCCGTCAGCTCGCCCGAGCTGGTCGTCTGGGCCGCCGACGGCACGCCCCGGCTGGCCTGGCGCACCACCGTCGAGGGCACCGGCGAGCACGGCCAGCCGGCCGGCAAGGTGGTCGTCACGGACGCCACCACCGGCGAGCAGATCGAGTCGTACGACGCCGAGCACCAGGCCTCGGGCACCGGCAACTCCGAGTACACCGGCACGATCACCATCGACACCACCGCCGCCTCCGGCGGCTACACCCTGACCGACCCGGTCCGCGGCCACGTCACCAAGGACGCCGGCAACCTCTCCGCGAGCTCGCTCAAGGCCACCTCCGGCACCCCGTTCACCAGCACCACCAACGTCTGGGGCGACGGGAGGAAGTTCTCCACCGACCGCTCCACCGCCGCCGTCGACGCCCACGCCAACACCGCCTGGACGTACGACTACTACAAGAACGTCCACGGCCGCAGCGGCATCAAGAACGACGGCAAGGGCGCCACCGTCTTCGTCCACGTCGGCACCAACTGGGACAACGCCCAGTGGTCCGACAGCTGCTTCTGCATGATGACCGGCGACGGCGACGGCACCACCGACCCGGAGCAGGTGGACCTCGACACCATGGGCCACGAGATGACCCACGGCGTCACCAGCGCGACCGCCAACCTGCGCTACAGCGGCGAGTCCGGCGGCCTCAACGAGGCCACCAGCGACATCTTCGGCACCATGGTCGAGTGGTACGCCAACAACGGCGTGGACACGGGTGACTACCTGTTCAGCGACCAGTCCACCCCGCCGTGGCTGCGCCGCTTCGACAAGCCCTCGCTGGACGG
The DNA here is from genome assembly GCF_040609095.1 of Kitasatospora sp. NPDC004799. NCBI lineage: Bacteria > Bacillati > Actinomycetota > Actinomycetes > Kitasatosporales > Streptomycetaceae > Kitasatospora > Kitasatospora sp. NPDC004799. The sequence continues at coordinate 10,512 of NZ_JBEXJK010000211.1, read as the reverse complement.
CCGCTCCGCGGACTGCTGGAGCAAGACGGTGGGCCGGCTCGACGTGCACAACTCCTCGGGCGTCGGCAACCACTGGTTCTACCTCGCCAGCGAGGGCAGCGGCACCAAGACCGTCAACGGCGTCACCTACAACAGCCCGACCTGCAACAACTCCACGGTGGCCGGCGTCGGCAACCAGAAGATCGCCAAGATCTGGTACCGCGCGCTCACCGTCTACATGACCTCCACCACCGACTACAAGGGCGCCCGCACCGCCTCGCTGAACGCGGCCCGCGACCTGTACGGCGCCGGCAGCGCCGAGTACAACGCGGTCGCGGCGGCCTGGAGCGGAGTCAACGTCAGCTGACACCCGGCCTTCGGGAGTCGAACAACGACGGCCCGGCCCGGCGGACGTCCGCTGGGCCGGGCCCGTCTCCCTGGTGGCCGGGCCCGCTTCTTTGGGCGACCGGCCCCGGCCGCCGTCCGGCCTACGGCGCCTCCGGGGGCCGCAGGCCGTAACCCTGCTCCGTCCGCACGATCCAGGTGGGCTCGCCGAGCTTCGCCCTCAGCACCGCCATCGGGTACCTCAACTCGTGGGGGTGGAGCGCCGCGTCGTAGACCTTCCCCATGATCGAGGAGGGCTCGTGCACGCCCTCGCCCAGCTCGACCAGGCCGCGCAGCAGCCTGACGTCCGAGCGGTTCAGCCGCACCTCGCGGCCGTCCAGCGTGACGAGCCGGGTGTCCAGGTCGATGACGAGACGCCCGTCGAAGGCGGTCAGCGAGCCCTGCGGCTCCGGGACCACACCGAAGTGCCTCCGGACCCACTCCTCCGCCGCCCGGTCGTCCACCGGCTCCTCCCGTTCCACGTCCGGCAGCCTAACCGGCGGTTCCGGGCGCCGACCAGGCCGCGCTCCGACCTGCCGCCGCTCGGCCGACCCGGTCGACGGTGAGTGTGGATCAGCACACTCCCGGAACACTGGCGATCGGGCCCGGACATTGCCGATCATGATCGTCATGACTTCCGACAGCACCTCGATCACCGCTCCTGTCGCCACCGCCGCCGCCTCCGGAACCTGGCAGCTCGGCGACCGCACCGTCCGCCGGATCGGCTTCGGCGCGATGCGCCTGCCGCAGACCGGCCCGGCCCTCGTCCCGCACGCCGTCCCGCGCGACCGCGACCAGGCGCTGCGGGTGCTGCGCCGCGCCGTCGAGCTGGGCGTCGACCACATCGACACCGCGGCCTTCTACTTCTCCCCGCTGCGCTCCGCCAACGAGCTGATCAACCGGGCGCTGGCGCCGTACGCCGAGGACCTGGTGATCGCCACCAAGGTCGGCCCCGGCCGCGGCCTCGACGGCGAGTGGGTCGAGCACGCCCGCACCCCCGAGGCGCTGCGCGCCCAGGTCGAGCAGAACCTGCGCGAACTCGGCCGCGACCACCTCGACCTGGTGAACCTGCGCGTCCTCGGCACCGACTCGGTCGCCGAACGCTTCGGCGCGCTGGCCGAGTTGCGCGAGGCCGGGCTGATCCGGCAGCTGGGCCTGTCCAACGTCCACCCGCACCAGCTCGTCGAGGCGCGGACCATCGCGCCGGTGGTCTGCGTGCAGAACCCGTACGGCATCGGCGCCCCGGCCGCGCAGGACGAGCTGCTGCGGATCTGCGGGGAGCTGGGCATCGCCTTCGTCCCCTTCTACGCGATCGCCGGCGCCGGACGGGAGGGCGGCGCCGACGGGGCCGAGCCCGCCCAGGTCCGGGCGGTGGCCGAGGCGCGCGGGGTGAGCACCGCGCAGGTGCGGCTGGCCTGGACGCTGCGGCGCGGCCCGCACGTGCTGGCCATCCCGGGCACCGGCGACGTGGCACACCTGGAGGACAACATCGCCGCCGGGGCGCTGCACCTGTCGGCGGAGGAGCTGGCACTGCTGGACGAGGCCCACGCGGGCTGAGCCGGAACCGGGCGCGGCGCGCGGTACGTCACTCCGGGACGACCTGATCTCCGTCCACCGCGAGGAGCCCCGGAGCATGACCGACCGCACAACCCGATACCTCTACCTGGCCCGCCACGGCGAGGCCGCGTCCGAAGGCGACGGCAGCGGGCTCACCGCGGCCGGGCGCCGCCAGGCCGCCCTGCTGGGCCGGCGACTGGCCGGCCGCCCGGTCTCGGTGCTGCACCACGGCCCGCTGCCCCGGGCCGCCGAGACCGCCCGGCTGGTCGCGGAGCAGCTGACCGGTGTACGGCCGGAGCCGTGCGAGGAGGCCGGGGACTTCGTTCCGCACGTGCCCGCGCGGGCCGAACTCCCCGACGACAGCGCCGAGTTCCTGCTGGACTACCTCGCGGGCACCACGGCGGAGGAGCGAAAGACCGGCGCCGGGCTGGCGCGGCGGGCCGTCGAGCGGTTCACCGGGCCGGTGCCGGGCGGCGAGGAGCGGCACGAGCTGGTGATCACCCACGCCTTCCTGGTCGGCTGGCTGGTCCGGCACGCCCTGGACGCCCCGGCCTGGCGCTGGCTCGGCGTCAACGCCGCGAACGCGGCGCTGACCGTCCTGCGCTACACGCCCGGCCGGCCGCCCGCCGTACTGCTGCTGAACGACCAGGGCCACCTGCCGGAGGAGCTGCGCTGGACCGGCTACCCGCCCCAGCTGCGCTGCTGACGACGGGGCACGAACCGCTCGGCCGGCCGGCCCGCACTCGACGCCGCCCGGGCCTGTCGACAGGAATATGCAGACCGGTCTACTATCGCCGCATGGGAGTCAAGGGCGAGGAGACCCGGGCCCGGCTGATCGCCGGCACCAGGGAACTGATCGAGGCGCAGGGCTACTTCGGCACCGGCCTCAACCGGATCGTGGCCGCCACCGGCGCCCCGCGCGGCTCGCTCTACTTCCACTTCCCCGGCGGCAAGGACCAGTTGGTGGCCGCCGCGCTCACCCAGGCCGGCCAGGAGGTCGAGGCGCTGCTCACCGCACTGGCCGGTGAGGGCGCCGACACCGCCGCCCTCACCGAGCGGCTGATCGAGGCCTTCGCCGACCGCCTGGAGCACTCCGACTACACCAGCGGCTGCCCGATCGCCACCGTCGCCCTGGAGGTGGCCGGCACCAACGAGACCCTCCGGACGGTCTGCGCCGAGCTGTACGCGGGCTGGCAGCGGGTCCTGGCCGACCGGCTGCAGCACGAGGGATTCAGCCCGGCGCAGGCCGAGGTCGCCGCCGGGCAGGCCCTCGCCCTGCTGGAGGGCGCCGTCCTGCTCGCCTCCGTCCGGCGCAGCCGCGAACCGCTGGACCACGCCCGGCACGCCGTCCGGCACTTGCTCGGCGCCCGCTAGCCGGCGCCGGGGAGGGCGGGTGTTCCGCGCTCCCGCATGTCCAAAAAATATGCAGACCGGTCTACCGATTTTCGAGCCCCTGGAGTTCACCATGGCCCCCGCCGCACCGCCTCGCACCCCGCCCCGCACCCTCGTCCTCGGCGCCACCGGCTTCGTCGGCCGCTGGCTCGTCCTCGAGCTCCTCACCCGCGGCGAGCCGGTCGCCGCCGCCGTCCGCGACCCCGGCAGCGCGGACGCCCTGCGCCGGTGGCTGCACGACCACGGCGCGGACGGCACCGCGCCGACCACCGTCACCGCCGACCTCACCCGCCCCGGCCTCGGCCTCTCCCCCGAGGACGACGCCCGGCTCGGCGAGGTCCGCGACGTCCACAACCTCGCCGCCCGCTACGCCTTCGGCCTCACCCGGGCCCAGGCCGAACCCGCCAACGTCCACGGCGCCCTGCACGCCCTGCACTGGTCCGCCACCCGGCCCGGGCTGCGCCGCCTGGTCCACCTCTCCGGCTACCGCGTCGGCCGCGACCCGCGGCCGCGCTACCCCCTCGACCCGCCGACCACCGCCGCGCTCTACACCCGCCTCGGCGGGTACGAGGCCTCCAAGCAGCTCGGCGACGCCGCCGTCCGGGTCACCGCACCCCGCCTCGGCGTCCCGCTCACCACCGTCAACCCCAGCAGCGTCATCGGTCACTCGGAGACCGGCGAGGCCGGCCAGTACCTGGGCCTCGCCCACCTCGTCCGCCAGCTCCACCGCGGCCGCCTCCCCCTGTTGCCCGGCACCCGGCGCACCTTCCTGCCCGTCGTCACCGTCGACCACCTGGCCCGCTTCCTCGCCGCCGTCCCCGAGCACGACCGCACCCCGCTGGCGGCCCACACCGTCCTCGACCCGGCCACCCCGAACCTCCCCGACCTGATCGCCCTCCTCGCCCGCCACCTCGGCGTCCGCCCGCCCCGCGCCCTGATCCCCGTCTCCCTCGTCCGCCGGCTCCCCCGCGCCCTCACCGGCGCCGACCCGGAGACCCTCACCTTCCTCTCCGAGGACCGGTACGACACCGCCTCCGCCGACCGCCTCACCACCGCCGCCGGCCTCGCCCACCCACCCCTCGCCCCGGCCCTCACCCGCTGGGCCACCCGCCTGGTCGAGGAGCGCTTCGGCGCACCGTGACGGCACCAGCACCGGAAGTCGGCCCGGCCGACTTCTGGTGTGCGAGCAGTGCGCCCCCGCGCCGAGCCGCCCCCGGCCGCCCACGGTTCACCCGGACCGGCACGCGCCGGCACGACATGAGGCCCGCCGGCTTCCCGTGCGCCACGAGGCCCGCCGACCGGTGAGGCGCCGTCGGATCGGCGCGCCCCGGAGCCGGCACGGAGAACGCCGACCCTCACCGCGCTCGACCCGCCCGCCGAGGCGTCCAGCCGCAGCCCCCGGCCGCTGTGCTCCGCGCTACCGGGCCCGGCGGTCGGGGGCCGGGGTGCGCGATCGCAGGCGCTCCCCCTGCGGCCCGAACATGACCAGGTACTCGACCGGTCCGCCCGGTCCGGCGTTCGCGACCCCGTGGGCGGTACGGGTGTCGAACTCGACCACGTCCCCGGCGCTCAGCACGAGGTCCTGCTCGCCGAGCGCCAGCCACAGCCGCCCGTACAGGACGCACAGCCACTCGTACCCGTCGTGGGAGACCTGCCGCGGCCGCGCCGGCGGCGCGTCGACGGCGGGCAGGACGTGCTTGTGGGCGTGCAGGCCCCCGACGTACCGGGTCAGCGGCAGCACCGCCTTGTCGTCGCCGGAACGCCGCGGCACCGGGGTGCGCGGTCCGGCCGCCGCGGCGGGTGCGGTGCCGGCCAGCTCGTCCAGGGAGACGCCGTACGCCTTCGCGAGCTGCAGCAGCACCTCCAGGGTCGGCCTGCGCCGGCCGGTCTCGATCCGGGACAGCGTGCTCAGCGAGATGCCGGTCGCGCGGCTGACGCCGGTGAGCGTGGCGCCGTGCCGCTCGCGCGCGCTCCGCAGCCGGGGGCCCATGGCCGCCAGCGTGTCGGTGATGCCGTCGTCCGTCACCATCGCCCCGAATCCCTCCGACCGCGCCGTCTCCACCGCTCTGTCCGGCCAGTTTGCCACGATGGCAAGGGTGTTCGCGTCGGGCGGCCGCCGCACCGCAGGATCGGCGGGTCACCACCGCCGCCCGTGAACCGAGGAGAAACCATGCACCGGCCCGCGCTGTCCACCGACCCGCGCCACCGCACCGTCGAGGCACCCGCCGGGCGCCTGCACCTGGTCGAGCAGGGCACCGGACCGCTGGTCCTGCTCGTCCACGGCTTCCCCGAGTCCTGGTACTCCTGGCGCCACCAGCTCCCGGCCCTCGCGGCCGCGGGGTACCGGGCCGTGGCGCTCGACGTGCGCGGCTACGGCCGCTCCTCCAGGCCGGCCGCGACGGACGCCTACCGGCTGCTCGACCTGGTGGCGGACAACCTCGCCCTGGTCCGCGCCCTGGGCGAGGAGAGCGCGGTGGTCGTCGGGCACGACTGGGGCGCCAACATCGCGGCGACCTCCGCCCTGCTCCACCCCGAGGTCTTCCGCGCCGTCGGACTGCTGAGCGTCCCCTACGCGCCGCCCGGCGGCCCCCGCCCCACCGACGTCTTCGCGCGGATGGGCGGCGACCAGGAGTTCTACGTCTCGTACTTCCAGGAGCCCGGCCGGGCCGAGGCGGAGATGGAGCCCGACCTCCGGGGCTGGCTCGCGGGCTTCTACGCGGCCCTGTCCGCCGACACCATGCCCACCCGGGGCGAGCCCGACCCGCACTTCGTGGCCCGCGCCGGCGGCCGGCTGCGCGACCGCTTCCCCGCCGGCAGGCTGCCCGCCTGGCTGACCGAGGACGATCTCGACGTGTACGCCGGGGAGTTCGAGCGCACCGGCATGACCGGGGCCCTCAACCGCTACCGGGCCATGGACCGCGACTGGGAGGACCTCGCCCGGTACGCCGGGGCCCCGATCGAGCAGCCGTCCCTGTTCATCGGCGGCGCCCTGGACGCGTCCACGACCTGGATGGCCGACGCGATCGCCGCCTTCCCGACCACCCTCCCGGCCCTGGCCTCCAGCCACATCCTGGACGGCTGCGGGCACTGGATCCAGCAGGAGCGCCCCGAGGAGGTCAACCGCCTGCTGACCGGGTGGCTCGCCACCCTCCAGGGCTGAACCGGCCCAGGGCTGAACCGGCGGGCGCGCCGGCCGACGCCCGAGCCCGGACCGCACGTCCAGGCGCTGTGCCGAACGCCGCGGACCGCAAGCCGCCCGGCAGTTGTCCGCCGGAGCCGCCGCCAGGAGACCACCCGGAACCTCCCCGGGCATCATGGTGAGACGAATGACGATCCGTCAGCTTCGACCCTGGGGAGGAAGGATGGCGTTCCGGTTCCACTTCACCAGCGCGGACCTCGCGCGCACCAGGGTGGCCGGGGAGATGGCGGCGCTGGTGGAGCTGAACGTGGCGGTCCGCGTCCTGCAGGACCGCAACCACGAGGCGCGGTTCGGGGCTTGGCGCCGGACGGTGCGCGGGCGGCTGGCGCCCCGGGCCCGGATGGTCCTCGACCTGGTGCCGAGGCACGGGGTGTCCCCCAGCTTCCTGAGTCCCCCGGCTTCCTGAGTCCGCCGGGGAGCCGGAGCGTCGCGGAGCTGCTGGAGGGGGTCGCCGCGACGCCGGCCGGACGGATCCGCGCGGACCTCGCCGGCGCGGCGGCCACCCGTCCGCTGCCCGGCTGGGCCCGCACCCTCGGCGAGGACCGTGACCTGCTGGGCCGCCTGGTGGAGGCCCTCGGCCACGTCCACGACGTCCTGCTCGCCCCGTACCGGGCATCCGCCGAGGACGTGCTGGCCGCCGATCGCGCGGCCCGCGGCCGCGACCTGCTGCACGGCGGTGTGCAGCGGCTCTTCGAGCGGCTGCTGCCGGCCCGGATCCGCTGGCGGGCTCCGGTGCTGCACGTCGACCTGGCCTCAGGGCTGGACCGGGACGTCCACCTCGACGGGCGGGGGCTGCTGCTGGTCCCCTCCGTCTTCGTCACGGGCGCGCCCGTCGTCGTCTACGACACCGAACCGCAGCCGATGCTGGTCTACCCCGCCCAGCAGCCCGCAGGGGCGGGCCTGGCGGTGGCACCGCCGGTCGGCGCGACACCGCCCGGGGCGCCGCCGGCGCCGGCCGCGCTGCTGGGCCGCACCCGCGCCGCCGTCCTGCGGACGGTCGCGCAGCGGGACGGCTGCACGACCCGCGACCTCGCCACCGCCCTCCGCATCTCCCCGGCGAGCGCGAGCGAGCACGCGACGGTGCTGCGGGCGGCCGGGCTGATCGCCACCCTGCGGGACCGCAACACGGCGATCCATTCCCCCACCGCGGCCGGCCTGACGCTGCTCGCCGCCGGTGCGGGTTGAGGCCCGGCCCCTCGCCGGCGGGGGCCGGGCCGCACAGCACGGCGGGTCAGCAGGCGGAGCCGGAGGCCTTGGTCCACTTGTCGAGCTGCGCCCAGGTCTTGGGGCCGACCAGGCCGTCCTGCGGGAGGCCGACACAGCCCTGGAACTTCTTCACGTCGCGCAGGGTGGCCGCGCCGAAGATGCCGTCGCGGGTCAGGTAGCTGCTGGTCACCGAGTAGTAGAGCTCGCACTGGAGCTGCTTGACGGCCGTCGACCGGTCGCCGAACGACAGGAACGGCTCGCTGTTGGTGTAGTTGCACCGGCTGGACGCCTGCGCCGAGGCGGCGGGCGCGGTGGCCACGCCGATCGAGAGCGCGAGTGCGGCGACACCGAGTGCGGCGGTGATCTTCTTCATGGGGCCATCCCCTCCCAGGGGTTCGTCAGGAAGCCGGGGCACGACGCGGCACCCGGCGGATGCCCCGCCCGGCGCGGGGCCGGGCGGTCGCCGGACGGTGCAGCGGCCGGAGGCCGTCCCCCGCGCCTTCGACCGCTGCTCTCCCCCCGTCGGCACAGCCATCGTGCCGACGGCCCCGCCCCGGTGTCGCCCTCGTTCGGCCTCACCCGAATCACGGGCGATCCCGGCCTCCGCCGCGCACCGCGCGCAAGACGCTTGCCGGGCCGTGGAGAATCGGGGCGTGGCCGTCACGAGAGAGCGAGCCGTCGCGACCGCCGAATCGCTGCTCGCCGAAATGCCGTGGTGTGAGCACGAGTTGGCGATCCTCGGTGTCGTGGAGCACACCCCCGGGTGGATCGTCGCCTGGAACACCGCCGAGTACGCCCGCACCGGCGACTCGCGTCACCCCCTCGTGGGCGGCGTGGCCCTACCTGCCGGCCGTACGGGACGGGGCCGAGCCGCCCGAGGAGTTGGCGGACCTCACCGGGAAGAAGGATCCCTGCCCGCCGCTGCCGATCGTCACCGTACGGCCGGGGCGCGGCTGAGCGGCTGTGCCGACCGCTCGAAGAGCAGCGCCGTCCAGTGGACGCCGCCCCGGCCGTGCAGGTCGGGGCGGGCGGCGCGGTGGAGGAGGCGCAGGCCGTGGTCGGCGGCGAGGGCGACGGTGGGCTCGGGCGGGAGGTCGAACATCCGGCGGCCGGCCGGGACGGGGCCGTGGCGGAGGGTGAGGGCGAGGCGGCCGGCGGGGGCGAGCAAACGGCTGAGGGCGGCCATCGCGGGCGGGCGCTCGGCGGGGGCGAGGTGCATCCAGACGGCCGTGAGCAGGACGAGGTCGTAGCGCTCCCCCTCGGCGACCAGCCGCGGCAGGCCGGGCAGCGCGTCGGCGATCCAGCGGACGCCCGAGCCGGCGTGCAGGCGCTCGCCGACGGAACGGAGTTCGGGCGTCGGCTCGGCGACCACCCGGTGGCCGAGGGCGGCGAGCGCGGCGGCGTCGCGGCCGGTGCCGGCGCCGACGTCGAGGACGGACGCCGGTGGGGCCGGGTACAGGTGGTGCAGGTCGCGGTGCACCTCGGTGAAGCTCACGCTCTCGTACTGGACGGCGAGTTGCTCCGCCGCCTCGCCGTAGCCCTCGGTGCCGGCGGGCGTGTTCACCGGGCCTCCCGGACGGCCACCGCGTCGCCGGCCGCGGCCGCGTCGGCGAAGAAGTCCCGCAGCTCGCGCAGGTCGTGGACGACGCGCGCCGCCCAGGCCTCGGACCAGGGCGTCGGGTACCCGAGGTGCGCGACCGTACGGGCCAGCACGGTGTCCTGCTGGCGGACGAGTTCGCCGAGCGCCGAGCCGCGCAGGAAGGCGGCGGCCGCCGCGACCTGCTCGGGGCGCAGCACCGGCACGGCGTCGCCCGGCAGTGCCCCGTCCGGTCCGTGGTGTCCGCCGCCGTAGACGGGCAGCCGGGCGGCCGGGTCGGGGTGCAGGCCGTTCTCGGTGAGCGCGAGTTCCATCAGGACGGCGGTGCGCCGCACGCCGAGGGCGAGCCCGGCGGCGGCCATCCGGTCGTACCGGACGTCGCGGTCGCGGGGCACGAGGTCGCCGAGCTCCGCCGGCGAGCAGGCGTCCACGGCCTGGCCGGGCAGCCGGCACCAGAAGTGATCCACACTCACCCGCCCAGCGTAACGAAGTCCGGGGTCGGCCCCCACACCCACCCGGTTCAGGCCTCGCCGGGGTGCCAGGCCGGCCACTCCCAGGGGCGGTCGGCCCAGTGCACCCGTTGCGGGTCGCGCGGGTCGAGGTCGGGGAAGAGTTGGTGGACGCGCGGCTCGAACTCCTCCGGGGCGAGCGGTTCCCAGCCGTGGCCCTCGAAGTGGACGAGGCGGTAGCGGCTGTCGGTCCGGAACTCGGCCACCTCGACCAGCGGTGCGGACGTGCTGTTGGTCTCCATGCCCCCCAGCATGTGGCGCGGTGGCAATCAATGCCCGTCCAGACCCCTCTTCCGGGTCATGTCCCGGCGTCGGCGCGCTCGTTGAGCACGGAAAGGTTCGCGGGGGGCCGCTGGAAGGACGATCACATGACTGGGCAGCCCACCGGAGGGCAGTGGCAGTGGCCGCAGAACACCTGGCAGCCGCCGCCGGTCCCGACGAATCCGCTACCGCCGTGGTCCACCGCCCCGCCGCCGAGGCGGCTGTCGCGCAAGGCCTGGACGGCCGCGATGGTCGGGACGGGCGCCGTGCTGGCCTCCGTGCTGGTGATGTGCGGGCCGGGGAGGGGGGACGAGGTCAGCGTGGCGGCGCTGCCGGACGCCTCCCCCTCCGCCTCGGAGCCGACGGCGCAGCGACAGAAGAACTGGGAGAGAATCGACGCCGTGAGTGCTGCGATGCGAAGCCGTACC
>NZ_JBEXJK010000210.1:0-14216 GCF_040609095.1 Kitasatospora sp. NPDC004799 | reverse complement strand
GCCGTTGGCAGTCTGAAAATCACCCGCAACGCCCCTCTCCGCACCCACCCCCTGCGCCGCCCCTCCCGCAGCGCGTCCCTCTCGCGGGGGAGAGGAGGCGGGTGGGAGGGGGTGCTGTCGGGGGAGGGGTGCGGGTGGTGGGGGGTGCGCCTGCTGGGGTGGGCTCTGTGGGGGTGGGTGACAGAGTGGGGGGATGGACGACGAGGTGGTGCGGGCGTGGCGGGCGGCTGGGCGGGAGCCGGGGGCCGTGGTGTTGGACGGGTTCCACGCGTTGAAGCACGCGTTGCGGTTCGGCGGGGACGTGCGGCGGGTGGTGACGGTGGACCGGGGGGCCCTGCTGGAGTTGGCGGGGGAGCTGGCGCCGGACGTGGTGCCGGCGGTGGCGGGGCTCGCGGTGGAGGTGCCGGAGGCGGTGGTGCGCGGGCTGGTGCCGCGGGTGCATCCGACCGGGGTGGTCGCGTTGGCGGTGCGGCCGTCGGCGGAGGCGAACCGGGAGGTGCTGGGGCGCCGGCCGCGGGAGGCGCCGGTGGTGGTGCTGGAGAATCCGCGCAATCTGGGGAACGTCGGGGCGGTGATCCGGCTGGCGGCGGGGTTCGGGGCGACCGGGGTGGTGACCACCGGGGACATGGATCCCTGGCACCCGAACGTGCTGCGGGGGAGCGCGGGGCTGCACTTCGCCACCGCGGTGGAGCGGATGGCGCTGCCGGAGCTGCCGGACGGGCCGCTGTTCGTGCTGGATCCGGAGGGGGCGGACATCCGGGACGTGCCGTTCCCGGATGACGCGCTGCTGGCGTTCGGCACCGAGCGGCACGGGGTGTCGGCCGAACTCAAGGGGCGCGCCGACCAGTTGGTGGCGGTGCCGATGCAGCCGGGGGTGTCCAGCTTCAACCTGGCGACCAGCGTGGCGATGGGGCTCTTCCACTGGAGGTCCGGGAAGCGCTGAGGCGCGGAGCCCGGGTGGACTCCGCGCCTCAGGGGGAGAGGGTCAGGAGAAGAGGCGGCGCCAGGTGTCGGGGCCGGGGTAGCCGTCGGCCTCGCCGCCGCGCCAGCCCTGGGCCAGTTGGAAGGCCTGGACGGCCCGCCGGTCGCTCTCCGTCCAGCGCGGGCCGGGGCCGACGCTGTACGAGCCGCCGAAGCCCTTGCGGACCAGCTGCTCGCCGAGCCGGCGGATGTGCTCGTTGCTCTGGCCGGGGCCGAAGTACTGCGCGCCGGGGAAGGCGGAGCCCCCGGTGGTGGGCGGCGGCGGGGGCGGCAGCGGGGTGCCGCCGTCGATGTTGCGGCCCTTGCCGTTGACCAGGTAGTCCCAGGTGTCCTTGCCGGGGATGCCGTCGGCCTCGCTGCCGCGCCAGCCCTGGGCCTGCTGGAAGGCCTGGGTGGCCCTGCGGTCGGCCTCGCTCCAGCGCGGGCCGGGGCCGGTGGTGTAGAACCTGGCGCCGCCGCGCTGCACCAGCAGTTGGCCGAGCCTGGTGACGTAGGCGTTGTCGGCGCCCGGGCCGAACTTGTCGGCGCCGGGGAAGGCGGTCGTGGAGGTGCCGCCGCCGTCGTTGCTGCCGGCGGACAGGCCGGTGTAGCGGTACGGGACGTAGCCGCCGGAGTTGTTCCAGTACGCGTACGGGGTGGAGCGCTTCTTGGTGGAGGGGCCGGTCTGCTCGTAGGCGACGTACTTGGTGCGCGAGGAGTCGGCCCAGCCGCCGAAGATCGTCACGTGGGAACCGGCCTGCGGGTTGGCCGGGTTGTTGTAGATCAGGATGTCGCCGGGCTGGAGGTCGTTCTTGGCGATCCGCTCGGCGTAGTCGGGGAGGGTCCAGGTGGTCTGGCTGCTGCCCAGGCCCCAGGCCATCGAGACGAAGCCGGAGCAGTCCTGGCGGTACCCGTCCGACCAGTAGCGGCTCATGCTGTACGGCACGCCCTGGTCGACCCAGGTCTGGGCGCGCTGGATGATCTGGGCCCGGGTGACCGGCGCCGCGGCGATCCGCGGGGCGGCGAAGGTGCGGGCGCCGGGGGCCTGGCCGTAGAGGCCGCTGACCTCGCCCTGGGGGGTCTGCGACCGGCCGGTGCTGGTGCCGCCCGGCGTGGGGCCGGGGACGGGGGCCGCGGTGGCGGTGCCGGCGGCGGCCGCTCCGCCGCCGATCGCGGTGCCGACGGCGGCCATCAGGACGGCGGCCCGGCGGCGGACGCTGCGGGCGGCGGCGTGTCCGCCCTCGTGGACCGGCGCGGCGTGCAGCCGGGCGCGTCGGCGGGCGTTGCAGCCCCCGCATATGCAGTCCTCCGCCGGTTCGACGTCGTCGAACTCCATGAGCGGGGACAGGGGGTCGGTCAGGGTCATGCTCCGCCTCTTTCCCGGGCTTTTCCGCGTGTTATCCGGACCAAAGTCCCAAAGCGGACGGGATGCGTCACGGTGGGTTAGGCCGAACGGGTGAGACCCGTTCGGCTCCCGGGCGTGGCGGGAGCCGACGGCGGCGGGTAGCGCGGTTGAGGCGCCGTCAGCGCGGAATGGCCGGGGAGTACTCCGGATCGGTCCAGGTCAGCGGGGTGGCGTCGGCCAGCTCGACCACGCCGGTGACGGTCAGTTCGACCATCCGCTCGGCGCCGGGGACGCCCTGCCGGGCCTCCTCGGACCAGTCGGTGCGGGCCTCGCCGGTGACCAGCAGCGAACCGCCGGTCTCCCAGTCGGGCAGCAGCAGGCCGGCCCGCGGGTCCAGCTCCAGGTTTCCGAGCGTCAGGAACATGCTGTTGCCCGGGTACTCCGGCCAGCGCAGCCGGTCCGCGGCCACCGGCTCCAGGAAGCCGGGGAAGCCGCCGCGGTGGGAGGCGTCCACGCTGCCGTCCGGGCCGGTGCTGGCGATGAAGAAGGTGTCCGCGGTGGCCGCGGCCAGGCGCTGGGCGGTGGTCAGCACCCGGCCGGTGGCGACCGTACGGGGCGGGCCGGCGGCCGGGCGGTCCGTCGGGGTGCGGCGCTGGATGTACTTCGGGCAGTTGGCGACCACCTGGTCGGCGTGCACCAGCAGCCCGCCCCGGCCGTCCGGGGCGGAGCAGCCGTTGAGCCGCATCCGGCGCCGGTCGGCCGGGTCCAGCGCGATGGTGCCGACCCGGGCCGGGCGGTCCAGCGCCTCGGCCAGCGGGTCGGCCCCGGCCGGGAGGGCGGCGACGGCCATGGTCCGTTCGTCCGGGGCCGAGAGGAAGCCGGCCGGGCCGGTCAGCTGGGTGGCCCAGACCCGGCCGTCCCGGTCGGCGGCGCCGACGACCAGCATCCGGCGCTCGGTCAGGAAGCGGGCGGCGACCGGCGGGACGGTGTCGCGGATCGACCGGCCGGCGTGGTCGGCCCGTTCGGTCCGGCCGGCCCGGGCCTGGGCGGCCCGCTCGCCGGGGTGGTACGGCGTGCTGCTGGGGTTCATGGTCGGCTCCTGGCGTTCCTTCGAGCGGCGGTCCAGGTCCTGTCCGGCAAGACGGACCCTAGAAGAAACCGCAGGTCGGGGCGTCGGCGGTGGGGGCGGCGGCCTCGGTGCCGTCCACCCCGGTGCGGGTGTAGACCTCCAGCCGGATGCCGTCCGGGTCGGTGAAGAAGATGCCGCCGGAGGCCGAGCCCTCGCGGTGCGGGACGACGCCGTCGTAGGCGAACTCGGCTCCCAGTCCGCGCAGCAGCTTCTCGGCGGTGCGGACCTCGTCGAGGCTCTCGACCTCGAAGGAGAGGTGGTGCAGGCCGGGGGCGGCGGGGGCGAAGGCGCCGGTGCTCTGCTGCCAGAGCGTCACCACCAGGCGGCCGTCGCGGCCGAGCAGGGCGTAGCGGCGCTCGGGGTCGGTGCCCTCGGCGGTGACGTCGAGGCCGAACACGGCCCGGTAGAAGGCGATCGAGCGGGCCAGGTCGGTGACGTTCAGACCCACGTGGCCGGTCTGCAGGGTGCGGAGCTGGGTGGCGGACATGCCTGGTCACTCCCGGAGGCGTCGGTGTCCGGCGAGGCGTCTGCCTAACCGGTACTAGCGAGAGTAGGAGTTAGGTGATGCAGCGTCAACCAGTATGGAGAGTTTGAATGGTTAGGTTTGGGAGCGGGCATGCGAAAGCCCCGCCGGGGCCGGCGGGGCTTGGGGGAGGAGGGAGGGGCTAGGCCCACTCCCAGCGGATGCCGATGTGGCCCGGCTGCTGGTCCGGGGCCAGGACGTGGGCGCTCGCCGAGGCGCCGATCCAGAGCTGCTCGCGGCGGTGGTCGACGTCGGCGCCCGGCTCGCGGTCGTAGCGCTCGCAGTGGGCGGGGACGGCCGCCGGGTCGAAGTGCACCTGGAGCACGTACTCGCGCACCGGGGTGGCGAAGCGGCGGCTGTACTCCATGGTCGGGCCGCCGGGCGGGATCTCCACCTCGTACTCGAAGACCGTGCTGTCGCCGAGGCCGAGCGGGCGATCCAGCATCAGCTCGGCGACGATCAGCCCGGCCTCCGGGCGGCGGCGCACCCGGCCCAGCCGGCCGTGCCGCACCGAGGTGATCTCCGGACAGCCGGCCGCCTCCTCGTCGGCCATGTGCACCACCAGGCAGCGGCCGACGCCGCCGACCGTGGCGCGCACCACCTGGCGCATCCGCAGCAGGTTGCCGCGCTGCTCGGCGTCCACGTAGTAGGAGTCGTGGATGCTCAGCCGCTCCAGCTCGCCGGCCGGCGGGGCGTCCAGTTCGGCGAAGATGTTGGCGATCTCCTGCTCGCCCGGCCAGACGTCCTCCAGCCCGAGGTGGCAGGCGGTGTTGGCGGCGGCCGCCCAGCGGCCGCGCGGGCGCGGCGGGCCGAGCAGCGAGGAGAGCGCGCTGTGCGGCAGGCCGAGCAGCTCCTCCAGCAGGTGGACGGCGCGCAGCGAGCTGGCCCGCTCGGGCTGGCTGCGGCCGCGCCGCCAGTAGCTGAGGGTGGTGACGCTGACCCGGACGCCGCGTCCGGCGAGGGCGGCGCGGATGCGGTCCAGGCTGAGGCCGCTGGCCTCGATGGCCAGGTGCAGGGTGTCCGCGAAGCCGCCGACCGGGGCGAGCCGGCCGGGGGACGGAGCGGGGACGGCGGCGGGAGCCGGTCCGGACGGAGCGGGACGCTCCGCGTGCGACCCGACCAGTCGCAGCCGTGCGGCGTCCTGAGGTTGCTGTGCGGCCATGCGGTGACCCTCCCCACCGGGTGAGTTCGGTGGGACCGGGCCGGCGCCGGGGCGCGCCGCCAGCGGCTTCACCGAGCTTTGGGGAACCCTATGCACGGTCGAGAGGCTACGTCATCAGTCGTGCGTATGACAGTGCTCACGGCAGGTGGATCGAAGGCTTATCGATCTTGAAACAGTCCGGAAACACGGGCCGTGCAGCCGGGCCCGCGCACCGTCGCGCGCGGGCCCGGGACGGACACCGCCGGGGCGGGCCCTGACGGCTCCGCCCCGGCGGGGATCGGGTGCTCCGGTGGTCAGCCGACGTTCAGCGCGACGTCGTCGATCACGAAGCTGGTCTGCAGCGACGCGTCCTCGGTGCCGGTGAACTTGACGGTCACGGTCTGGCCGGCGAAGGAGGTCAGGTCCACGGTGCGCTGGACGTACCCGGCGGCGGCGTTCGCGTTGGAGTAGGTCGCCAGGGTGGTGCCGTTGGCCTGGACGGTCAGCTTGTCGTACGCGCTGGTGCCGGTCTCCGCGGTGTCGACGTGCAGCCAGAAGGTCAGCTTGGCGGAGGCACAGCCGGCCGGGATCGAGACGGTCTGCGACAGGGTGTCGGTGTGGGCCGAGCCGTAGCCGTTCAGCCAGGCCTTCCAGCTGCCCGAGTGGGCCGCCTGGGAGGCGCTGTTGTCGACCACGCCGCTGGAGGTGGTCCACGGGGTGGCGGTGCCGCTCTCGAAGCCGCCGTTGGAGACCAGCTGGGCGGCGGTGCAGCCGCCGGAGGGCGGGGTGGTGCCGCCGCCGAGCAGGGCGGTGGTCAGGGCGTCGGCGACCGGGGAGCCCCAGCCGGTGACCTGGTCGTAGCCGGCCTTGGTGGAGAAGTCCTGGTTGGCGCCGGTGGTCACGTCGTGGAAGGTGCTGCCGTAGCCGCTGCCGTTCGCCACCGAGTACAGCCGGGGGCTCGCCTCGCCGAGGACCGGCTGGCCGGCCGCCTTGGCCTTCTGGTTGAACTGGGCGGCGTAGCCGGACCAGAGCGGCGCGGCGGCGCTGGTGCCGCCGTAGACCTGCCAGCCGCCGACCGTGTAGATCGAGAAGCCGCTGGCCGGGTCGGCGTTGGAGGAGACGTCCGGGACGGTGCGCATGGTGCCGCTGACGCCGGTGCCGGTCTGCCAGCTCGGCTTGGCGAAGACGGTGGAGACGCCGCCGCCGGCGGTGCTCCAGGCGCTCTCCGAGGAGTAGGCGTTGCCGCTGGTCACCTTGAGGTTGGTGCCGCCGACACCGGTCTGGTGCGGGCTGGAGGCCGGGAAGTCGACGGCCTTGACGGTCGAGCCGCTGGTGGAGCGGGTGCAGTCGCGGGAGCCGTCGTCGCCGGAGGCGGAGAAGATCGAGATGCCCTGGGCGGCGGCCTGCTTGAAGGCGTTGTCCACGGCCGTCATCGAGGCGGCGGTGGTGTCCGGCTCGCAGGAGCCCCAGGAGATCGAGATGACCGAGGCCCGGTTGTCGGTCACGATCTTGTTGGCCATGTCGATCTCGCCCTGGTCGCTGTTGGGCGCCTCGTAGACCAGCTGGGTGGCCTTGGGCGCCACGCCGCGGACGATCTCGCTGTCCAGCTCGACCTCGCCCTGGCCCTGGCCGGGCTTGGCGTCGTAGTTGGCGCCGTCCACCGCGACGGTGGAGACGGCCGGGCCGGTCAGGCCGAACTGGGAGTCGTAGGTGGTCAGGTTCGAGGCCTTGTAGCCGTCGAACTCCCAGAGCGCGACCGTCACGCCGGTGCCGTCGGCGCCGGTCTTGTCCAGGCGGTAGGCGCCGTTGTACTGCACCGGGTTCGTGCCGGTCGGGCCGGCGGTGGCGGCGTTCGGGGTGATCGCGTTCGGCGTGGCCAGGCGGTTCTTGCGCACCGCGTGGTTGTCCAGGCCGCTCACGCCCTGGACCACGGCGGCCAGGTCGGACGGGATCGAGGCGGCGGCGTCGTTGGCGAAGAAGGCGCGCTGGAGCTGCGGGTCGACGTACGCGCTCTCGTGCGTGCCGAAGGCCTGGGAGACCTGGGCGGTGGTGCCGTGGGCGTTGACCACCTGGCGGTTGGCGCTCACGTCGGTGACGGTCAGGCCCTGCTGGGCCAGGTACGTCCGGACCTGGTCGACGGCGGCCTGGGTCGGGCCGAAGCGCGCGGTGAACTGCTCCGGCGTCAGGTAGCGGCCGTACTCCGGGGCGCCCGGGGTGGTGACCGCGGTGAGGAAGCGGTCCAGCGCGTCGGTGTCGCGCAGCTTCAGGCTGACGGAGACCGAGATCTGCTGCTCGGCCGGGACGTCACCCTTCTTCTCCGAGTGGGCCACCGCGGGGTTCACGGTGTTCGGCAGTGCGACGCGCGGCGTGGCGTTGGGGGTGGCGGCCTGCGCGGCGGAGACGCCGAGCGAGACGGCGGTCAGCGGCAGCACGGCTATCGCGGCGGCGAGGGCAAGGGAGCGGGGGCGCAACGGATCCTCCTCCGGCCGGCTGTGGGGGCCGGCAAGGGGCCAGGCGTTCAGGGGGTCCAGAACGCTGGCTCGAACATGACAGAACCCGTGTGCGAATTGGCTCATGATCGGGCAATTCGTTGCTAAAAAACAGTCAACTGTGGAGGGCCGGGAACTCCGCGGTTCCATACGGTGAATGACCCGGAATCCGGGACCGGTCCAGACCAGTTCGGGCTGCCGGGGCGGACGTAGAATCGGACCGAGCCGAGGGAGGACGATGACTGACGCGCAGCCGGACCCGAGGGACCCGCGGCCGCTGATCGGTGAGCCGCTCGCGCTCGACCTGCTCAACACGCGCTGGTCCGGAACGCCCGTCAACGACCTGCTCACCGGCGTCGAGGGGTACCGGATCTGGCTCTCCTCCGCCGGGCTGAGCGGACGCTGCGCGGCCGACGAGGCCGGCCTGGCGGCGATCCGGCAGACCCGCGAGGCGATCCTGCTGGCCGCCCAGGACGCCCGGGAGCGGGGCGAGTTGGGCCCGGCGGCGCGGGACGGGCTGGACGCGGTGCTGGCGCACGGACGGATCCGGCGGACGGCGGCGCCGGGCGGGGCCGAGGACCGGACCGAGGTCGACCGGCCGGAGTGGCTGGCGCCCTGGCTGGCGGCGGACGCCTTCCTCGGACTGCTCGGCCAGGGGGCGCACCGGGTCAGGCAGTGCGCCCACGCGGCGTGCATCCTGCACTTCTTCGACGCCTCGCAGAACGGCCGCCGGCGGTGGTGCCGGATGGCGGTGTGCGGGAACCGCGCGAAGGCGGCCCGGCACTACGAGAAGGCGCGGGGTTAACGGACGACCGAACGACTGGTCGGGAGCGCGGTGTTCGAACGGTGTGGTCCGGGCGGGCGCGCGGGCCCGCCCGGACCGGGGGTCCCGCCCGGGCCGGGGGTCCCGCCCGGGCCGGGGGTCCCGCCCGGACCTGGGGTCAGGCCGGCTCGCCGAGCCAGTCGGTGAGGGCGGCGCGCAGCTCGCCCTGGCCCGGGTCGACGGCGCCCCAGGCGACGTAGCCGTCCGGGCGGATCAGCAGGACGGTGTCGCGCAGCTTGCCGTGCGGGTCGGCGGGGGCGGCGGAGACCATCCGGTCGGCCCAGGGCTCGGCGGCGGCCAGCTCGTCGTTGCTGACCAGGACGAACTTCCCGGCGCGCAGCGCCTCGTAGAGCCGCTCGGGGGCGGCCGGGGCGCCCTCGACGGGCTTGCTCAGGGCGGTCAGCCGCAGGTCCGGGACGCGCTTGCCGACCTGCGGGTGGGCGTCCTTGGGGGCGGGGTAGGAGATGCCGATGCCGGAGACCAGCTTGGCGCCGCGCTCGGTGAGCAGGTCGAGGTGGCTGCCCAGCGCGGTGAGCGCGCCGCGCAGGGCGCGGGTGGGGGCGGACTCGGCGAGGGCGAGCCGGATCAGCGCGCCGGAGGTGCGCAGGACCGTCCTGCCGACCGGGTGCCGCTCGGTCTGGTAGGTGTCCAGCAGGGCGTCGGTGGCGTGCCCGCGGACCGCGGCGGCGAGCTTCCAGGAGAGGTTGGCGGCGTCCTGGAGGCCGGTGTTCATGCCCTGGCCGCCGGCCGGGGAGTGGCAGTGCGCGGCGTCGCCGGCCAGGAAGACCCGGCCGGAGCGGTAGTTGGGGGCCTGCCGCTCGTCGCTGTGGAAGGTGGAGCTCCAGCGCACCTCGTGCAGGCCGTAGTCCTCGCCGAGGATGGCCCGGGTGAGCGCGGTGAGCTGCTCGGCCGAGGGGGTGGTGCCGTCCGGGTACCGCTCCTCGCGGTCCCAGGCGATGACCCGGAACCAGCCGTCGCCGAACGGGGCGACGAAGGCGAAGCCGGCCTGGTTGGCGCCGACGGTGATCGCCTGGGCCGGCTCGCGCTCCAGCCGGACGTCGGCCAGCACCACCGAGTCGACCACCGACTCCCCGGGGAACGGGATGCCCAGCAGGTCGCGGACGGTGGAGTGGACGCCGTCGGTGGCGACCGCGTACGCGGCGCGGTGGGTGCTCCCGTCCCGGGTCTCCAGGGTGACGCCCTCGGCGTCCTGGCGCAGCCCGGTGACCTCGGCGCCGCGCAGCACGGTGGCGCCAGCCTTCTCCGCGCGCTCCAGCAGCAGCCGTTCGACGTGGTACTGCGGGGTGATCAGGACGAACGGGAAGCGGGTCGGCAGCGAGCCGAGGTCGATGCCGAAGCGGTCGAACATCCGCAGCTCGGCGAGCGGCCGGCCGGTGGCGATCAGCTCCTCGGCCAGGCCCCGGGCGTCCAGCAGCTCCAGGCTGCGGGCGTGCACGGCGAAGGCCCGGGTGAGGTCGGACCCGGCGGCCCGCTTCTCCAGCACGGTGACGCCGACTCCGGAGGCGGCGAGATCGCCGGCCAGCAGCAGTCCGGTCGGTCCGGCACCGACGATCAGGACGTCGGTTTCGGTCGTCGGCTTCACGGCCATGTACTCAGCTCCCGTTGTTCGGAGGGCGGTCGGACGCCGTTCCCGGCGTTCTCCCAGCCTCCATCATCGCGGGCGCGGTCGGAGCTGTGAACCGCCGGGCCCCGGCGGTGGGTGACCGCCGGGGCCCGTGGGGTGTCGAGCCGGCTCAGGAGGGCCGGCGCGGGCGTGCCGGTTCAAGCGCGCCGTGCCGGGCGGGCCGGCTCAGGCGTGCCGACGGATCTCCACCGTGCGGAACCGGTTGGCGACGAAGGCGCCGTCGCAGTAGGCCGAGTTGGCGGCCGGGTTGGCGCCGGTGCCGTGCAGGTCGGAGAAGGCGGCGGTCTGGTTGGGGTACACCCCGCCGGTCAGGTTGAGCGAGAGCGAGACGCCGGCGTCCAGCGCGGCCTCGACCAGAAGCGCCTCCACCTCGGGCGAGGTGGTGTAGCCGGAGGCCGTCATGGCGCCCTTCTCGCGGACCGTGGTGCGCAGCAACTCGACGGCGGCGGCGGTGGATTCGACGGCGACGGCGAAGGAGACCGGGCCGAAGCACTCGCTGCGCAGGACCGTGCGGTCGTCCGGCTTGTCGGCGTCCAGCTTGACCAGCGCCGGGGTGCGGACGGTCGCGCCGGGGAACTCCGGCGAGGCCACCGCGCGCGGGGCGAGGGCGAGTTCGCCGTACTCGCCGCCGGCCGCGGCGGCCGAGCGCTGGAGCACCCCGGGGTTGACCACGGCGCCGAGGATCGCGGCGGCGCGGGCGTCGTCGGAGAGCAGGCCCTCGATGGCGCCGGCCAGGTCGGCGACCACCTGGTCGTAGGACTTGTCCCCCTGGTCGGTGGCGATGCCGCCGCGCGGGATCAGCACGTTCTGCGGGGTGGTGCACATCTGGCCGCTGTAGAGCGAGAGCGCGAAGGCCAGGTTGCCCAGCATGCCCCGGTAGTCGTCGGTGGAGTCGATCACCACCGCGTTGACGCCGGCCTTCTCGGTGTACACCTGGGCCTGCTTGGCGTTCTCCTCCAGCCAGTCGCCGAAGGCGGTGGAGCCGGTGTAGTCGATCATCCTGATCTCGGGCCGGACGGCGAGGGTCGCGGCGACGGTGCCGCCCTCGTGCTCGGCGGCCAGGCAGACCAGGTTGGGGTCGAAGCCGGCCTCGGCGAGCACCTCGCGGGCGGTCCGCACGGTCAGCGCGAGCGGCAGCACGGCCCGCGGGTGCGGCTTGACCAGCACCGGGTTGCCGGTGGCCAGCGAGGCGAACAGGCCCGGGTAGCCGTTCCAGGTGGGGAAGGTGTTGCAGCCGATCAGCAGCGCGAGGCCGCGCGGGACGACGGTGAACTCCTTGGTCATCACCAGCGGGTCGCGCTTGCCCTGCGGCTTGGTCCAGCCGGCCTGCCGCGGCAGCCGGGTCTGCTCGGCGTAGGCGTAGGCGACGGCCTCCAGGCCGCGGTCCTGGGCGTGCGGGCCGCCGGCTTGGAAGGCCATGCCGTAGGCCTGGCCGGTGGTGTGCATGACGGCCTGGGCGAACTCGTGGGAACGGGCGTTGATCCGGTGCAGGATCTCCAGGCAGACGGCGGCGCGCTCCAGCGGGGTCGCGGCGGCCCAGCCGGGGCGGGCGGCGGTGAGCGCGGCGATCAGCGCGTCCGGGCCGGCGTGCGGGTAGGTGATGCCCAGCTCGACGCCGTACGGGGAGGCCTCGCCGCCGACCAGGTCGCCGTCGGTGGGGTGGGCGTCGAGGGCGAAGGGCTTGCCGAGCAGGGCGTCGAAGGCGGCCTTGCCGTCCGCCGGGCCGCTCTCGCCGTACGCCTTCGGGAACTCGGGGTAGGGCGACCAGTAGTCGCGCTTCGCGGCGGCGGCGAGCGCGGCGTCCAGGGTGGCCTGGTGGCGCTCGACCAGCTCGCTGACGAGGGGGTGGGTGACCGCTGCGGACATCTGTGCGCTCCTCGGAGGGCCTCGAAAAGCAGGACGGGACACGTCACAGAGTAACCGAACGATCGGTCGGCTCAAGAGGGTGCAGGGTGGGGATTCCGCCGGAACGCACGGGGGCGCGTCCGTGGTGGACGCGCCCCCGTGGGTGACCGGCAGGTCCGGGGTTACGGCACGCCGAGCTCGAAGATGACGTACCCGGCGTACCAGCCGGAGGCGATCGCACCGGTGCCCAGGACGGTCGCCAGCACCGGCAGGCTCAGCTTGCGCATCCCCACGGCCAGCGCGATGAACAGCGGGAACGCCGGCAGCAGGTAGCGCGAGACGTTGCCGAAGATGCCCAGGCTGCCGAGCACCGAGACGATCGTGGCCACCGTGTAGGCGGTCAGCACCAGCGGCGGGCGCAGCCGGACCAGCAGCACGATCAGCATCGGCAGGCTGAGCACGATCAGGGTGGCGAACAGGTCCGGCAGCGGGAAGGCGAAGGGGTAGTCGTTGCGGCCCAGCAGCACCCCGCGGATCGCGTGCCAGGTGCCCTGGCCCCAGTCGAAGTAGTGCAGCCAGGCGTCGTGCTGGAGCCGGAAGTAGCCGCCCCACTCGCCGGTCCGCCAGCCCACCCAGCCCACGTAGCCGAGCAGGCCGACCGGGGCCATCAGCGCCGCGGCCAGCGGGCGCAGGACGCCGCTCTCCCGGCGGTACAGCTCGACCAGCGCGGCCAGGCCCACGGCGCCGATCAGGGCCGCCGAGGTCGGCCGGTTGAGCCCGGCGACCAGGGTGATCACCCCGGCCGCGATCCACTGCTTGGTCATCACGCAGTAGCAGGCCCAGGCGGCCAGCGCGACGAAGAGGGAGTCCGAGTAGACCGCCCACTCGGCGCCCGAGCCCGGGGCGATCGCCCAGATCCCGGCCGCGATCACGCCCGAGCGCACGTCGCCGGTCATCTTCTCCACCACGGCGTAGATGCCGGCCGCGGCGAACAGCGAGGCCACCACCGAGACCAGCATCCCGGCGCCGTACAGGCCGAACGGGGTGAGCTCCGAGGTCAGCCGCATCAGGCCCGGGTAGAGCGGGAAGAAGGCGGCCGAGTTCTGCTCGATGCTGAAGCCGACCGGGCCGTTCGGGATCGGGACGAGCGCCGGGTGGTAGCCGAACTGGGCCACCTGCTGGTACCACCAGCCGTCCCAGCTGGCCACCACGTCCCAGGGGTTGGCACCGCCGCCGAACCGGGCCGGCTTCTTGGCGTACTCGCCGGCGAAGGAGAGCAGCTTCATGAAGACGGTGAAGCCGATCAGCTTCAGCACCGCGTAGCACCACACGGCCGGCCCGAAGCGGACCACCAGGGCGCGGCCGCGCTCCTGCCAGGTGCGCGCGCTGTCGTCCGGCTCCTCGCCGCGCTGCTCTGGCACGTCGGAGGCGACTGCCGGTATTGCGTTCATGTCCCCAGCCTTGGACGTGGACGGATCGTCCGCAGAGTCTAGGGCCTGCCCCCTTTCCTTGGTGTGGACCAGACCGAGCTCTTCCGGTGTGGGCGGGACCGACCTCTTCCGGTGTGGGCGGGACCGACCCGATCGCGTACCGCTGCGGGCGGCCGGGGATACTCGGAGGATGGCCGATCACACCACGCGCACCGCCTACACCGTGGAGTCCCTGCTCGCGGTGACCGTCGACGTCTTCAACGAGCGCGGCTACGACGGCACCTCGATGGAGGACCTGTCCCGGGCGGCCGGGATCTCCAAGTCCTCCATCTACCACCACGTGCGCGGCAAGGAGGAGCTGCTGCGGCTGGCGGTCGGGCGGGCGCTGGACGGGCTGTTCGCGATCCTGGCCGAGCCGGCCGCCGTCCAGGGGCCGGCGGTGGACCGGCTGGAGCACGTGGTGCGGCGCACCGCCGAGGTGCTGCTGGCGGAGCTGCCGTACGTGACGCTGCTGCTGCGGGTGCGCGGCAACACGGCCACCGAGCAGTGGGCGCTGGAGCGCCGGCGGGACTTCGACCACCAGGTCGCCGAGCTGCTGCGGGCGGCGGTCGCGGACGGCGCGCTGCGCGCGGACGTGGAGCCGCGGCTGGCCACCCGGCTGCTGTTCGGGATGATCAACTCGATCGTGGAGTGGTACCGGCCGGGGCTCAAGGCCGCCGACGGCGTCGCGGACGCGGTGGTCCACCTGGCCTTCGACGGGCTGCGGGCGCGCTGACCCGACCGCTGTCCGGGGCCGGGGGCGGGGGCCGCGGGGGCCAGGGCCTTGCGCAGGTTCGCCACCGGGATCTCCCCGGTGTCCGCCTCCGAGTCCACCGGCACGGCGTCG
>NZ_JBEXJK010000209.1:0-14320 GCF_040609095.1 Kitasatospora sp. NPDC004799 | reverse complement strand
ACCGTCGGGCAGGCGGTCATCGCCCTCCTCGCGGTGCTGGCCGTCAGCGGCGAGTACGGCACCGGGATGATCCGCACCACGCTCACCGCGGTGCCCGGCGGCCCCGGCGGCTGGTTCGGCCGTGCCGGGAACGCGGCGCCGGACGCGCCGTTGCCTACTGGTGTTGCCACCCGCCTCATCCTCCCCTGGGGCCGGACCCGTCCCCGGGGCCCGGCCGATGGCAGCAGTATGGCCGTGACTCCCCCCGACCACACCTGACTTGCGCCGATCCTGAGCATGTCGTGCACGCTCCCCGGGACGGCCCGTGCCGCCGGTGCGGCCCGTCCTGCACCGGCCGCGCCGAGGGGTGGCGAACCGTCCGACGCGGGCCGCACCCCCCGCGGTTCCCCCGCGGTTCCCCCGCGGTTCCCCCGCCGGGCGGAGCGCGGGGGTCCGCTCACCGGCGGGCAATCCCGGGTGCGGCACCCCCTCGCTCCGTACGATGGGGCCATGCGCCTGCTTGGAACGATCTCGCCCGACCGTCCGCTGCTCGTCGTCGCCGTGCGCGAGGAGGCCGCCCACCTGGACGACCGGCTGCCCGTGCTGCTCACCGGGATCGGGAAGGTCAACGCCGCCGTCGCGCTGGCCACCGTCCTCGCCCAGGGCGAGAAGCCCTCCGAGGTGATCAACCTGGGGACGGCCGGCGCGCTGCGCCCCGGCTGGGAGGGCACTCACCACGTGGTCCAGGTGATCCAGCACGACCTCGACACCGCCACCCTGCACGCGCTCACCGGGCGCGAGTACGGCGCCCCGCTGGTGATCGGCAAGGGCGACGGGCCGGTGCTGGCCACCGGCGACCTCTTCGTCTCCGACGCGGCGGCCCGCGACCGGCTCGCCGAGCACGCCGACCTGGTGGACATGGAGGGCTACGCCGTCGCCACCGTCGCGCACCGGGCCGGGGTGCCGGTGCGGCTGGTCAAGCACGTCAGCGACGAGGCCGGGGACGGCGCCGGGCACACCTGGAAGGAGTCGGTGGACGAGTGCGCCCGCCACCTCGCCGACTGGGTGGTCGCGCAGGGCTGGTGACGCCGCGTCGAAACCGGTTTCCCGGGGTTCCGGTGCTGGCTAGGGTGGCGCGATGACCGACATCACCGCGCCGACCGACCCCACCGCCCCGACCGGCACCGCCGCGCCGACCGGCACCGCCGTCCCGACCGACACCGCCGCGCCGACCGGCACCGCCACCTCGGCCGAGCTCTCCGACGTCCGTCCGCCGAGCCTGAACGCCGACGAGCCGACCACCCTGCTGGCCTTCCTCGACTACCTGCGCGCGGCGGTGATCGCCAAGCTCGACGGCGTCTCCGACGAGGACGCCCGGCGCCCCGGCGTCGCCTCCGGCACCAGCCTGCTCTGGCTGGTCCGCCACCTCGCCGTGGTCGAGGACAACTGGTTCACCTGGGCGTACCGGGGCGTCGGCGAGCAGCCGGGCGAGACGGACGAGGAATCGCTGGACGGTGCGACGGTGGCCGCCGAGGTGGCCGCGTACCGGGCGGCGGTCGAGCGCTCCAACGCGGTGGCCGCGGCCGCCCCGGACCTGGACCGGCCGGGCGTGCGCTCGCTGCGGCCGGACGACGCCGAGGGGCCCTCGCTGCGCTGGGTGCTGGTCCACATGATCGAGGAGACCGGGCGGCACGCCGGGCACGCCGACATCATCCGCGAGCAGCTGGACGGCGCCGTCGGGCGCTGACGGCGGGCGGGGTGGGCACCCGCCGTCCCACGGCGGGCGCCCGGCTGGTGCGCTGGTCCCGGGACCGGTCCGGGACCACCGGCTCATGCTTCTGGCCGTGGGAGATTCCTAACGTTGGGGCACTCTCGTCGGCGCCCGGTGCAGGACAGGCCGGGTGGCCGACCCGCACCCGGGCCGTACTCCGCGGCCCGGTGCGCCAGGCGCCGGGGCCGCTCTGACGGGCCGTCCGAGGGATTCCGGCCGGAAGCATCGGAGGACTCCCATGGGTTGGAACCGATTCACGCTCGCCCCCGCCGGAAGCGCGGGGCTGTCGAGCCGGATGGCCTCGGTCTCCCGGATTCCCGGCAGCATGGAGACCTGGTGGATCGCCCCGAACGGGTCGGTCCAGGCCGCGTACTGGTACGAAGGCGGCCAGTGGGGCCGTTACGAGCTGGCGCCGCCCGGCAGCGCGGCGCCCAACGGCGGCATCGCGGCGGTGTCGCGCATCCCCGGCAGCATGGAGGTGTGGTTCGTCGGGGCGAACGGCTCGGTCCAGGACCGCTACTGGTACGAGGGCGGGAGCTGGCAGGGCTTCGAGCTCTCCCCGGCCGGCAGCGCCTCGGTCAACGGCGGTGTCGCGGCGGTCTCCCGGATCCCGAACAGCATGGAGGTGTGGTTCGTCGGCGGGAACGGCTCGGTCCAGGACCGCTACTGGTACGAGGGCGGGACCTGGCAGGGCTTCGAACTCTCCCCGGCGGGCAGCGCCTCCACCTACGGCGGGATCGCCGCCGTCTCCCGCGTCCCGAACAGCATGGAGCTCTGGTTCGTCGGCGGGAACCTCTCCGTGCAGGACCGGTACTGGTACGAGGGCGGGAACTGGCAGGGCTTCGAGCTCTCCCCGCCCAACAGCGCGGCCACCACCAGTGACATCGCGGCGGTCTCGCGCGTCCCGAACAGCATGGAGCTGTGGTTCGTCGGGCCGAACGGCTCCGTGCAGGACCGCTACTGGTACGAGGGCGGTGACTGGCGGGGTTTCGAACTGTCCCCGGCCGGCAGCGCGTCGCCCACCGGCGGGATCGCGGCGGTCTCGCGCGTCCCGAACAGCATGGAGATCTTCTTCACCGGGCCGAACGGCTCCGTGCAGGACCGCTACTGGTACGAGGGCGGCCTCTGGCAGGGCTTCGAACTCGCCGCCGGCGGAAGCGCCTCCACCAACGGCGGCGTCACCGCCGTCTCCCGCGTCCCGAACAGCATGGAGATCTGGTACGTCGGCGGGGACGGCTCGATCCAGGACCAGTACTGGTACGACACCTTCAGCAAGGAGTTCCACCAGGACCTCACCTCCGGCCTCCCGCTCGGCGGCTGGGCGCACGTGGTGATGCGGCAGGACGGGTTCTGGTCGTTCACCACGCACGCGCACGACAGCGGCTTCGACAACATCGACTACACGATCTCCGCCGCCGTGCTGGCGCAGGACGGGACGGTGTTCTCCTTCCAGCGCTCGGGCAGCACCGAGGGCACGGTGGCCGGCCTGCCGTTCGGCACCCCCGACCGGGACGACGACTACACCGTCACCGGCAACAACCCGGAGATCGCCGCCAAGTGGGACAGCATCCTCGCCGGCACCTTCAGGGCCGAACTCGACGGCACGGACACCCTGGTGGCCGGCGTGGTGGGAGCGCTCGGCGACCTCGTGAAGCAGATCCTCGCCGCCGCGGGGAAGGCCGCCGCGGCGGCGATCATCCGGCTCGTCTGATCCGGGCCGTCTGATCCGGGTCGTCTGATCCGGCCGTTTGATCCAACCCGGCGTCCCGTCGGCTCCGTCGGACGTGCCGTCGGGCGGTCCCACCGGCTCCGGCCCGGCTCCCACCAGGAGCCGGGCCGGAGCCCCGAGCGGTTACCGGAACGCCGACAGGTCCAGCGCCGCCAGCCGGTCCGGGTCGGTGAGCACGTCGATCGCGACGATCGCGCCGTCCACCACGGTGAACGCCATGATCGACAGCGCCCGGCCGTTGTCCCCGATGACCACCGCGCCCGCGGTGCCGTTGACCAGCGCCGGGCGGGCGAACGGCGACAGCGTGCCCCACAGGACGGCCTGGCCGGCCACCGTGCCCGCGCCGGAGAGCACCACCGTGTGCCGGGCCATCAGCGTGCCGCCGTCCGAGCGCAGCACCACGTCCGGGTCGAGGACGGCGAGCAGCGCGTCCAGGTCGCCGTGCCGGGCGGCGGCGAAGAACGCGTCCACCGCCACCCGCTGCCGCCCGAGGTCCGGGTCGGGTGCGGGCGCCTGCCCCTGCACCTTGCGGCGGGCCCGGCTGGCCAGCTGCCGGGTGGCGGCGGCGGTCTTCTCGATCAGCGGGGCGATCTCCTCGAACGGCACCGCGAACAGGTCGTGCAGCACGAAGGCCACCCGCTCGGCCGGCGACAGCGACTCCATCACCACCATCAGCGCCAGCCCGACCGAGTCCGCGAGCATCACCTCCTGCTCCGGGTCCACCACGCCCTCGCGCCCCAGCAGCGGGTCCGGGATGCGCGGCGGGCCCGGCTCGCCGTCCGGCCCGGCGGGCTCCAGCGGCTCCTCGCGGCGCTGGGCGCGGGTGCGCAGCAGGTTCAGGCAGACCCGCGAGACCACCGTGGTCAGCCAGCCGCCGAGGTTGGCCACCTCGGCGGTGTCGGTGCGGTCGTAGCGGAACCAGGCCTCCTGGAGGGCGTCCTCGGCCTCGCTGATCGAGCCGAGCATCCGGTACGCGACGGCGCGCAGGTGCGGGCGGTGCTCCTCGAAGAGCAGGGCCCGGGCGGATTTCCCGTCCACCTTCTCGTCCACGTGTCACATTCCTTCGTCGCCGGGGGTCAGGGCAGCAGGAGTCACCCAACAACGGCGGCGGCGGGGAGATCAACTCCCCGCCCGGGACGAATCGGAGACGATCATGACGAAGCGGACCGTGCTGGTCACCGGCGGTACCGGCACCCTGGGCCGGCAGGTGGTCCCGCTGCTGCGCGCGGCCGGGCTGCCGGTGCGCGTGCTCAGCCGGCGGGAGCGCCCGGCCGCCGACGGCGTGGCGTACGTGCGCGGCGACCTGCTCGGCGACCCGGCGACGGCCGCCGGGCAGCTGGACGAGGCGCTGGCGGGCGTGGAGACCGTGCTGCACCTGGCGGGCGGGCCCAAGGGCGACGACGTCGCCACCCGGCTGCTGGTCGCCGCCGCCCGGCGGGCCGGGGTGCGGCACCTGGTGTACATCTCGGTGATCGGCGCGGACCGGCTGCCGCTGGGCTACTTCCGGGCCAAGCACACCGCCGAGCGGGCGGTGGCCGAGTCGGGCCTGCCGTACACCGTCCTGCGGGCCGCGCAGTTCCACGACCTGGCGTTCACGGTGGCCGAGAAGATGGCGAAGCTGCCGCTCGTCCCGGCCCCCGGCGGGATCCGCTGGCAGCCGGTGGACGTACGGGAAGTCGCCGCCCGGCTGGTGGAGTTGGCGCTGGCGGAGCCGGCCGGAACGGTGCCGGACCTGGCCGGCCCGACGGTGTACGGGATGGCCGAGCTGACCCGCGGCTACCTCGCGGCACGCGGCCGCCGCCGCGCCCACCTGCCGGTCCGGGTGCCGGGCAAGGTCGGGCGGGCGTACCGGGCGGGGGAGAACCTGGCCCCGGCGGGGGCCGACCACGGCCGCCGGACCTGGGAGGAGTACCTCGCGGAGCGGCTGGCGGCCTGAGGCCCCCGGGCGCGGCGGGCGGTGTCGGCGGCGCGCCGTAGGGTGGCCGTCATGTCCCTCCTCGATGCGATCCGCGCCGACTCCGCCGCCGCCGACTTCCTGGCCTGGCCGGGCGAGTTCGACCCCTCCCGCCGGTACCGGCACGTCGAGGAGGTCGTCCTCGCCTCGGGCGCGGCCCTGGAGCCGGTGGCCAAGGACGGCGCGGGCGGCACCTACTTCCTCTGCGGGGACGGCGGCGAGGAGCGGCCGGTGCTGTACGCCGACTCCGAGGGCGGCGCGGCCGTGCTGGCCCTCGGGGTGCCGGAGCTGGTCCGGCTGCTGCTGGCGGTGCCGTGGTGGCGGGACTGCCCGGGGCTGACGGCCGAGGAGAGCGCGGAGGCGGCCGAGGAGTACCTGGAGGACGAGCCCGGGCTGCTCGCCGAGCGGGACGCGGCGGCCGCCGCGCTCGGGCTCGACGTCCCCTCCGCCGCCGAGGCCCTGGCGCGGCTGCGGGAGCGCGCCCTGAGTCTCGGGCCCTCGTACGTGCTGCTCAACGCGGAGGAGGGCAACGCGTACCGGCCGCTGATCGGCACCTGATCGCCGCTCAGGCCTTGGCGGCCGCCAGCACCTTGTCCGTCGTGACCACCTTGGCGAAGCGCATCGCGTGCAGGGTGGTCGCGGTGGCGCGGGCCAGCTCGGCGGCGGGGACGGTGGTGCCGTCGGGGCCGGTCATGTCGAAGGAGTGCATCGCGTCGGTCGGGAAGATCGCGTCGTAGCCGAGGTTGCCGGCCATCCGGGCGGTGGTCTCGTTGCACACGTTGGTGATGATCCCGGTGATCACGATCTGCCGGGCGCCCCGCTCCTGGAGCCAGGCGTGCAGGTCCGGGGTGCCGTAGAAGGCGCTGTTGACGGTCTTGGTGATGTGCAGCTCGGGGGTGAGCTCGGCGACGAAGTCCTTGAGCGCGTACCCCGGGTCGTCCTTGGCCAGCGGGCCGGAGGCGGAGGCGTGCTGCACGGTGACGATCGGGCGGCCGGTGGCCTGCCAGGCGGCGATCAGCTCGGCCATCCGCTGCTCGGCCTGTGGGTTGTCGCGGGGGCCGTACTGCGGGGCCTCGAAGCCCTTCTGGACGTCGATGAGCAGCAGGACGGCGTCGGAGTCGAGGGTGAGCGGGGCGTCGAAGGCGTCGGTGTTCGTCATGTGCTCCATGGTGGCCGGTGGGGCGGGGGAGGCGTGATGGGCAGAGGAGCCACCCATCGATAGATTTCTGCCAGCGGCGTTCCTGCTCTAGGTTCCTGCCATGCGAACGGTGGGTTGCCTGATCTTCGACGGTGTCCGGGCCTTCGACTACGCGGTGATCGGCGAGGTGTGGGCGAACCGGTCGTCCCGGCCCGGCCTGCCCGCCTTCGACCTGCGGGTCTGCGGGCCGGAGGGCGCCCGGGTGCGGCTGGGCGGCGGGCTGGAGCGGGTCCCCGACCACGGCCTGGCGGCGCTGGCCGACTGCGACCTGGTGCTGGTGCCCGGCATCGAGGACCCGGCCGCCCCGCGGAGCCCGGAGCTCCTGGCCGCCCTGCGGGGCGCGGCCGCCGCCGGCGTCCCGATCGCCTCGCTCTGCGCGGGCGCCTTCGTCCTCGCCGAGGCCGGTCTGCTGGACGGCCGCGAGGCCACCACCCACTGGGCGCTGGCCCCCGAACTCGCCCGCCGCTTCCCGGCGGTGACGGTCCGCCCCGAGGTGCTGTTCACCGGCGGCGACGGCCTGTGGACCTCGGCCGGCGTCGCGGCGGGCATCGACCTCTGCCTCCACCTCGTCCGCACCGCCCACGGCCAGCAGGCCGCCGCGACCATCGCCCGCGCCATGGTCACCGCCCCCTTCCGGCCGGGCGGCCAGGCCCAGTTCATCCCCTCCCCGGTCCCGGCCGCGGCCGGCGACGACCCGCTGGCCCGGGTCCGCGCCGAGGTGCTGGCCTCCCTCGACACCCCCTGGACGGTGCGCCGGATGGCCGCCGCCGCCCTGCTGTCCGAGCGCACCTTCGCCCGCCACTTCACCGCCGCCACCGGCACCGCCCCGATGCGCTGGCTGCTGGACCAGCGCGTGCTCACCGCCCAGCGCCTGCTGGAGGAGACCGACCTGCCCGTCGACACCGTCGCCACCCGCTGCGGCTTCGCCTCGGCCGTCTCCCTGCGCCCGGTCTTCACCGCCCGGGTGGGCGTGGCCCCGCGCGAGTACCGCCGCGCCTTCCGCGGCCGCGACGAGGACTGACCGAACCGGGGCTCGTCGCAGACCACAGGGCCGGGCCGTGCCGACGGCCCAGCCCTGCGGGAACCTCAGGAAATGCCGGTCGGCGGGGGTGAGGGCGTCGCGGAGTCGGACGGCGGGATCAGGCAGGGGGTCCGGACGGCGAGCGACATGCGGTTGTGGCCCCCCGTGCTGTCGACGTCGACGACGTACCGGCTGTCGGGGTGCCGAGCGGAGAAGGCGGCGATGGGCTGGGCCGTCGGGTCGCCGGCGGGGATCTCCCGGTACTCGGTGACCTTGAGCCCCTCCCCGGTGAGCAGATCCCGGACCTTCCGGAGAACGTCGTTCTGCTGGTCGTCGGGGACGTCGGCGTGCACCCCGTAGTCGAGCGTGTAGCGGCCGTCCGGTGCCGACTCACCATTCCTGCCGATGCACGGGGTGAACCCGAAGACCTCAGGTTCATCATTGATGCGGGCTCCGGTCGTCTGAGCCACATGCGTGACGATCTGGCGCGCCCAGTCCAATGACTCCTGCTTGGACTTGACGGGGAGCGGGTCGTCCTTCCCGTCGTATTTTCCGCTGCCAGGACTGGCCATACATGCTCCAAGGGTGGCGATCAGCAAGGGCGTGACGGCAATGCGGATCAGTGACCTGCCGGTGGTCCGCATGCGATGGACTGAGGTGTTCATCGGTTCCATTTCGGGGTGGTTCGTCAGTGGGGGATCGAGCCCCAGAACGGGTCCTCCTTCGGCCCGGTGGTGGGCGGAACTCCGGCGATGATCTTCCCGATGTTCTTGAGGCTGTCGGATCCGTCGGTCCAGTACCCGTCGTGACCGGAGGTGTCGACCTTGATGTTGTTTCCCCCGAAACCGGCGACATGTGGTGCGGCGCCCAAGGCCGTGTTGCCGACGAGGCGTATGGGATCGTTGGTCGCCTCTCCGATCCAGACGTGGTCGGGGTCGATGTTCAGCTGCGAGGCGGTGGCGACGCCCATGCCCGGGCTGCCGAGGGCGACGATGTCGTCGGCGTGCAGGCCGCCCGCCTGTTGGGCGGCTTCACCGACGGCAAAGGTTCCGTAGCTGTGTGCCATCCACGTGAGGTGGGTCTTCGGCTCGCCGTGGGCCACGCGGAGTCCGGTCGAGAATCTCCGCATGTCCTCGGCGCCGTCGATGCCGCGCATGGGATTCGCCGCGTTCGGAATGCTCTCCGGGGTGTCGTAACCGAGGTAGGAGATCACCGAGACACTTTGGCCGACGCCGGTTTGACGTTCGGAAGCCCGCTGGAACTGGCGGATGCGGTCGATCTGGTTCGGGACGCCGGGGAGTTCGGTCCCCGTACCCGGGACGAACACGGCGGTGTGGGCAGCCTTGTCGGGATTCCCGGTGGCGACGATGGCACGCCCGTCACCACCGTATGCCTCCGGATCGATGGAGAGGAGGAACATCTGTTTCGTCTCGTCCTTCTCGTTGGCGCTCTCCTCCAACTTCCTCCTGATCTCCACCAGTGCGTTCTTACGCTTGTCGTAGTCCTTCTGGTCCAGGCCGAACACGGAGGCCGAACCGGCCTCCAGTGCGTCGATCTTCTGGTCCAGGACGAGCCGGTTGGCCTTGTCGCGGGCTGTGGCCGGGATGCCGTCGAGGTTGCCCACCTGCGCCGCGTTCAGGGTGAGGTAGGTCTCCTGCTGGTCCAGGGTGAGGTTGTTCCACCAGGCGGCGTTCTTCGCCGGGTCTTTGCCGTCCGGGATGTACGGGTCTACCAGGTGGAGGTCCCGCATGATGCCGTCGACGGCGTACTTTGTGGTGAGGAGCGAGCCGTTCGCACGGGACGGGTCCAGGGTGTTGGCACTGAGCCGGACGAGGGCGCTGTGACCCTGGTCGCTGGCCTCCTGGGCCGCTTTCAGTGCGGCGTTGATGCGATCCTGGAAGCCCTTCATCTCCGAGCCGAGTTGCTGGCGCGCCTTCTGGGCCTCCGGGTCGTTCGCTTCTCCCTTGCCCTGCAGGGGCAGACCGAGAACGCCTTCGGCGGACACGGTCAGACCGGTGGCGGTTGCCCGGTGCACGGCGTTGGTGAGGTTGGTCTGTGCCTGGTACATCCGCTCGGCGACGGTGTTCAGGACCAACGCCGCTGCTTCCGACTCCATCCGGATGATCTCCATCTGGACTTCCGTCTTCAGCATGAACGGTTGCGCGGCCTGGGCGTCGGCACCCTCCCAGCCGCGGCCGTCCGGTCCGTTGACCTGGAGCGGTCCGTTGACCTGGTTCCGGTGGCGCTGGCCGGTGCCGTCCATGGCGTGGCCGAGGGCCTTCCAGGCCTTTGCCGCATCGCGCAGGCCGTGGGGGTCGAATCTCAGCAAGAGGTCGTAGACGTTGGTCACTTGGGCCCCTGCTGGGGTGCGGCCCATCCGCCGGCGATGGCCTGCTCGCGCTGCTCGTGGGCGGTTGCGTTGGCGTTGAGGTTGGTCGATGTGTCCACGAGACGCTGCCGCAGGTCTCCGAGCGGCTTGGCCCAGCCCGTCCCCAACTGGCCGAGTCCGCCGGATATCGACCAGCCGGTGAGCTGGGCCGAGACCGTGGTGCTGGTGTTCAGCGCTGCTTGGACGGGTTTGTCGAGCTCGTCGCTCAGTGCCTTGGCGATGCCTGCGGATGCCCGCAGGTCGGTCGGCGTTACGACGATCTTGCCGGATGTGCCGTTGTCCCCCATGTGGGTCCCCTCCCCGAAGACGGATGCATGGGCCGTGGTCCCCCGCAGAACGTAGGGCGGGAGCAGAGCGCTCCGCATCCGTACAGATACTCAGATGATATGTACGGCTCTGACGGCAGGCCGGCGAAACCCGGGATCTGTCGGGCGACGTCGTGAGGTAGGTGCGATGTGGCGGAGTCGGTCCGGATCGACCATCGGTCGGGGGCTGCCGGCTGCCAGTGCCGATGAACCGGCCCGTACGGAAGGGGAGTTCCGGGCGGTTCCGGGCGAGGGGGAGGGGTGGCGGCCCTCAGCGCCGCCACCCCGTTGGCTTCTCGGCACGGGGCCCCTGGTTCGTTGAGCCAAACCCCACCTTGGGGTGATGTCGGGTGGGGATTCGCGTGGGGACCGGTGCCGGTTCGGTGCACGGCCCCCGCGGTGCGGGCCCGCGGGCGCCCGGCGGGGTCAGGCCGTGGCGGCCTCGCGCAGGCGCTTCTTGTCCGGCTTGCCGACGGGCGTCAGCGGGATCTCGTCCACCAGGTGCAGCGCCTCCGGGGCGAAGATCCGCCCCTTGCGCTCGGTGACGTAGGCGCGGAGGTCGTCCAACCGCGGCCGCTGCCCCGGGGCGGGGACGACGGCGACGTGGACGTGCTCCGCCTCCTGGTCGTCGCGGACCCCGAAGACCGCGCAGCGGGCGACGGCCGGGTGGGTGACGAGCAGGTCCTCCACCTCGGAGGGGTAGACGTGCCCGCCGACCACGATGATCAGGTCCTTGGCGCGGTCGGAGAGGTAGAGGTAGCCGTCCTCGTCGAAGTAGCCGACGTCGCCGGTGTTCAGCCAGCCGTCCCGCAGCACCTCGGCGGTGAGGTCGGGCCGCTTCCAGTACCCGGCCATGACGGCCGCGGAGCGCAGGTGGATCTCGCCCTGCTCGCCGGTCGGCAGGTCGGTGCCGTCGAAGGAGCGGATCGCCACCTCGACGCCCGGGACGGGCCGGCCGACCGGGACCTGCCCGCCGGGGCCGATCCGGTCGTGCTCCGCCGGGGTGAGCAGGGAGATCAGCTGCGCCTCCGACATCCCGTAGACCCCGAACAGGACCGGCCCGAAGACCTTGCGCGCCTCGCGGATCCGGGTCGGCGAGGCGGCGCTGCCCCCGTACAGGACGTGCCGCAGGCTGGACAGGTCGGTGCGGCCGATCGCGGGGTGGTCGAGCAGCTGGTGCAGCAGCGGCGGCAGCAGCCAGAGGTCGGTGATGCGCTCGCGCTCGATCGCGGCCAGCACGGCGCCGGGCTCGAAGGAGCGCTGGAGGACCACCGTGCCGCCGCGGTGGAGGACCAGGTCGGACATGATCCCGGCGAGGTGGGCGAGCGGGGTGGCGGCGAGCAGGTGGGGCACGCCGTCGGCGGGGTCGCTGCCGACCGGGGCGTCGAAGACGCCGCGGTACGGGCCGTGCAGGCTGAGGATGCCCTTGGGGATGCCGGTGGTGCCGCCGGTGTGGCGGATGCTGAGGTCGTCCTCCGGCCCGATCCGGACGTCCGGGGGCTCGGCGGGGCGGTGGGCGGAGGCGGCGAGGGCGTCCTCGCCGATGGCCGGGACGCCGCCGTCCGTCGGCCCGGGGCCGAGGGTGAGGACGGTCGGCACGTCGGTCAGCGGGAGCAACTCGGGTGCCTCGGCGTACCGTTCGGCGTCCACGAGCAGCACGGCGGTGTCGACGCTCGCCGTGATCTCGGCCAGCACGGGGGTGCTCATGCCGTCGTACAGGTTCACCACCCGGGCCCCCGCCAGGCCCGCCGCGTACCGGGCGCTCAGCGCCTCGGGGGTGTTGCCGGTCAGCAGGGTCACGGTGGTGCCGCGCACGACGCCCCGGGCGATCAGCTCGTGGGCGAGGCGGTAGGTGGCGGCGGCGAACTCGCCGGCGGTGACCTCGGCGCCGTCGGCGGTGACGACGGCCGTCCGGTCGGGGCGGGAAGCGAGGGACTGGAGGATCAACCTGGGGCCGCTGACGAACTCCGCGTCGTGCATGGCTACTTCTTCCTTGTAGTTTGCAACCGTGGCCACAGGCTAACCCCACCCCCGCCGCCGTACCGGGGGCGTCCGGCCGGGATTTGGCGTGAACGGATCGCTGTCGGCGCATTCATGACGGTGCATCAGGCTCTGCCGCCTCCCGTTCGGGTGAACCGCGCCGGAGCGCGGCCGGCTCAGAACGCCGCCGGGGGCCGGAGCGCGAGGTCGGTGGCGGTGGCCCAGTGGGCGGCGGTGGCGGTGACGATCAGGTGGCCCCGCTGGGAGGGGATCCGGGGGACGAGGGCACTGCGGCAGCCGTGGCTGTGGTGCACCTCGACCGGCACCGGGACGCCGTGCAGCAGCACCTCGCCCGGGGTGGGCGGCCCGTCCAGCGGGGCCAGGTGGGTGCGCGGGTCGAGGCGGTCCGAGGTGGCCAGGAAGGTGGCGAGCTGGGACCGCGGGGTGGTGAGCGAGCCCACCCGGTGGCCGGCCGGGACGGGCCGCGAGGTCTGGACGACGGCCACGAGTTCGCCGTCCAGGTGGTAGTTGAGGTCGAGGTGGCAGAGGTACCCGTCGGAGGCCAGCCGCCCCAGCAGGAAGGACCACCCGGGCGGGGCGGCGCGCAGCACGGCGACCTGCTCGCCCCACTCCTCGGCGGTCTCGCGGTGGGTCGGTATCCGGAGGTCGCGCGGGCGGCTGTCGCGGAACAAGGGCTTCCCCCAACGAGTGGTGCGTGAACGGTCGTTGGGATGAGTATGCGGCCACCGCCCGGCGGTTCGCGGGCGGACCGGTCGGTTGGGGGAGTGCGGAGCGGTGAGTGCACTGACGGTCAAAGACCCTGGCTCTGAAAGCACATCCGGAGTTTGCACAGCCGCTTAGCCTGCGGACGGCGCATCGACGAACGCCCGCCGCACCGGATTCGAAGGCGGGCAGGTGTGCTGACGACCCGCTCCCACACCACCGAGGAAAATCCCGCATGCTGACGATGAACGGATCCGGCGCACTGGCCCACGTGGGCCGGCGGCTGGCCGGCGTACTGATCGCCTTCGCGCTGGCGGTCGGACTCATGGGCATGACGCCCTCCGCGGCGCACGCCGACACGAACGACCGCCTCACCATCATCGACTGGGACATCAGCGACCTGAACGGCGGCGGCGCCTCGCCGCACCAGCGGTACTGGGACGTGATCTCCCGGCTCCACACGCTCAGCAGCCACGACTGGTTCAGGACCGACCTGGACGAGACCGTCGTGGCGGACAACGACCAGCTCATCCAGATCAGCCTGCACCGGAACGGCGCCTACCTCGGGGCGATGTACTACTGGCCGCACAGCCTGTACCTGGCGGGCTTCTACCAGGTCGGGGGCACCCACTGGGTCTTCAACGACGGCGACGCGTCGAGGGCGCGCTTTAACCGGGTCCTGGGTGTCCAGGCGCGCACCCTCCCCTGGTCCAGCAACTACAACAACATTCCCGGTGGTGGCAACCGGCAGGACCAGCAGATCAACGGACCGAGGCTCGACAACGCCCTGCAGCAGGTCCGTCAGATCGAGGCCCTGCAGAACAGCGGCAGCGGGCGCGCCGTCCTGGCGGA
This sequence comes from Kitasatospora sp. NPDC004799, assembly GCF_040609095.1. Taxonomy (NCBI): domain Bacteria; kingdom Bacillati; phylum Actinomycetota; class Actinomycetes; order Kitasatosporales; family Streptomycetaceae; genus Kitasatospora; species Kitasatospora sp. NPDC004799. The sequence continues at coordinate 419 of NZ_JBEXJK010000209.1, read as the reverse complement.
CTCCCTCCTCATGATGATCCAGGCCACCTCGGAGGCCGCGCGCTTCGGGCGGATCTTCGACAACGTCCGCGGCAACATCCGTGACCACGGCCTCGCCCAGATCGGCGTGGAGAACGTCAACCTGGAGACGAACTGGGCCGCGCTCTCGAACTGGGTGTACCGGGTCATGGACAACGCCGGCACGCCGCCCGTCACGATCGGCCAGGAGGGCTTCCAGCGCACGTTCTACACGCTGCCGCAGCTGATGCGGTACGTGTTCTACATGGACCTCTTCAGCGGGTCGCGCCCCCACTAGTCGCGCTCCCCTGAACGACCATCTGCCGGTGCACAGGAAGTCGGCCCGGCTGCCCGCCGGGACCACCACGATCACCATCCGTCCGGCGGCGATCGGCCAGGAGAGCACCACCAGCCGCAACGCC
>NZ_JBEXJK010000208.1:0-14387 GCF_040609095.1 Kitasatospora sp. NPDC004799 | reverse complement strand
CGTGCGATCACCACCATCGCGGCGGCCGCACCGTGCGGGCGTTCGACTAGGGCCTGCTGGACCCGGGTCACGCTGGCCGCGAGTTTCGGGCGCCGCCGTCGGCTGCGGTCCCGTTGCGGAACCGTTCCTTCAGCTGCTCCGTGAGCTGCTCCCTGAGCTGCGGCGCCAGGTTCGCCTGCCGGACCCGCCGGGGCAGGCCGCCCGGCGTCCGGGGCACGGCGTCCACCGGCGGAGCCGGGGCCGGGCCGGGCCGCCCGGCGTCCCCGACCACCTCGACGGCCCTGACGGCCCCGTCGCCCCCGTCGGCTCCTGCCGCGACGCCGGCCCCGGCCGTCCCGGCGGCCGCCACGGCCGCCTCGGCCGCGGCCACCACGACGTCCTCCCGCCGGTGCCGCCCCGTCCCCGGGGCGTCCTCGGTGTCCGCCGCGGGCGCGGGGACCAGCACCGGCCCGCCCTTGCCCCGCGAGGCCCGGCGCGGCAGCCCGCCCGCCGTACGGCCGGCCTCCGGCACGGAGGGCCGCGGCCCACTCGTCGTCCCACGGTGCCTGCCCGCCGCGCCGTCGACAGCACCCGTCCCGGCGCCCGCACCCGCGGAGCCGACCGCCCCGGCCGGCGCGGGGGCGGCGCCACCCGAGCCGGGCACCGCGACCAGGTCCCGCTGCCCGCGCCGACCGCCCGCCGCGGCGCGCCGCTGCCCGGCCTTGCCCGGCTCCGGCATCCCGTCCGGCGCCTCCGCGAGCAGCTCACGCGGGATCAGCACCACCGCCGTCGTCCCGCCGTACGGGGACGGCCGCAGGTGCACCCGGATGCCGTGCCGCCGGGCCAGCCGGCTGACCACGAACAGGCCCAACCGGTCGGTGTCGGCGAGGTCGAACTCCTGCTCCACGGCGAGGCGTTCGTTGATCTCGGCGAGCAGCTGTTCGCTCAGTCCGAGGCCCCGGTCGTCGATCTCCAGCGCGAAGCCGTGCGCCACCACCTCGCCCTGGACGGTGACCTGGGTGCTCGGCGGGGAGAACACCGCGGCGTTCTCGACGAGTTCGGCGACCAGGTGGGTGACGTCCGCGACGGCGCTGCCGAGCAGGCCGGTGCCGGGGAACGGCCGGACGATCACCCGGGCGTAGTCCTCGACCTCGCCGACCGCCGCCCGGACCACGTCCACCATCCGGACCGGCTTGCGCCAGGCGCGCCCGGGCGAGCCGCCGGCCAGGATGATCAGGCCCTCGGCGTGCCGGCGCATGCGGGTGGTGAGGTGGTCGACCTTGAAGAGGTCCTCCAGCTCCGCCGGGTCCTCGGTGCGGCGCTCCATGGTGTCGAGCAGGGTGAGCTGGCGGTGCAGCAGCACCTGGCTGCGCCGGGCCAGGTTGACGAACACCGCCGAGACCCCGCGCCGCAGTTCGGCCTGTTCGACGGCGGCCTCGACGGCGGCCCGCTGCACCGCGTTGAACGCCTGGCCGACCTGGCCGATCTCGGCGTTCCCGAAGTGCAGTTCGGGGGCCTCGGTGGCCACGTCCACCGGCTCGCCGCGGCGCAGCCGCAGCATGACGGACGGCAGCCGGGTGCCGGCCAGCTCGTCGGCCGCGTTGCGCAGGCCGATCAGCTCGCGGGCCAGGCCGCGGCCGATCCGGAACGAGATCATGATCGACAGCACCACGGCGACCAGGCCGACCGCACCGGCGATGCCGCCGCGCCAGAGCATCCCGATCGCCGTGGACCGCGCGCGGTCGTCCAGCCCGACGGAGATCCGGCTGTTGATCGAGGCGAGGTCGCCGAGCGCCCGGTCGGCGGTCTCCCGCCAGTTGTCGCCGTTGAGTGCCTGGACCACCCGGTCGGGGCCGCCGGCGCCGACGAAGTCCGCCTCGGCGCGGGCCAGCGCGCCCCAGGCCTCGCCACCGCGCAGCGCGGCGTAGTCGGACTGGTCGGCGGGTTCGAGCTCGGCGATGTAGACGGTGAACAGCGCCTGCTGGTTGTGCAGGGCGTCCAGCGCGACCTGGTACTGCTCGCCGGTGGGCTTGGCGGTGCCGGTGCGCAGGCCCTCCATCGCCGCGTCCTCCTGCGACAGGTACTCGCGGGCGCGCACCAGCTCGATCAGGATGGTGCCCTGGCGCGGGAGTTGGCCGCTCTGCCGGGCGACGTAGGCGGACCGGAAGCCGAACACCGGCTTGACCAGGTCGCTGTACTGCTCCAGCGCGAACTCCCAGTTCAGCGCGGAGCGGCCGACCTGGGCGCGCAGCGGTCCGATCTGGTCGGCGGCGGCGATGATCTGCACGAAGCGGCCGCGCTGGGGGGCGGAGAGCTTGCTCCCGGAGCCGTCCTTCTTCTGCCGCAGCACCTCCAGGCTGCGGTCGGTGGCGGCCTGGGCCCGCTCGTAGGCCTCCCTGGCGGTCGGCGAGCGCGGGTCGGCCAGCCGCTGGACGGCGGCGCGGCGCTCGTTCTGCAGGTCGCCGGTGTACTGGTCGACCGGGCCCGCGAACTCCTTGTACGTACGGCTGATCCCGATCTGGTCCCAGACGTCCCCGGTGGTGGCGATCGTGGCGTACGCCCACAGGGCGGTGAGCGCGACGATGGGCACCAGGAGCAGCGCGATGATCTTCGCGCGGATCGAGCTGCTGCGCAGACGCATGGAGTCCTCGGTCGGGAAGTGCCAGGCGCGGACGGGGAGCGGTGGGGGCGGTCGGAGTGGCCGTGGAGGGTGCTGGGGAAGGTCGGAGGAGGGGGTCCCGGCCACAGGTCTGCGAGACTCTACTACGCCCTCAGCAGTCGTTCGAGGGGCGAACCGGTCCGCCGGCCCGTCTCGTCCCGCACACGTCAGAAACCGGTCGTCCCCGCCTCCGCTTGCCGTCCGGATCGTCCGGAGATTCCCGGAACACCCGGTTCGCACGGATCCGCCGGACCCTCCGCGGCTCCGCCCCCGCGCCCCCGCCTCCCTCCCACGCGTCTCCCCTGGCACGACACCAGCGGGCGGCGCGCGTGCCGATCTCGCCGTGTCACCGTCACAACCCTGGGAAGTGACGGGGCGATCCGATAGTTTCGGCCCACCCCGTACCGACGGGCACCGAACTGGGGAGGACCGTGCGCGAGTTCACCACCCCCGCCCCGGCCGTGCCCGAGGCCGCCGGAGGACTCGCCGACTCCCTCTACGACACCGCCGAGCGCACCCCCGACCTGGTCCAGCTGTCCCGGCGGGCCGCGGACGGGCCGTGGCAGGACGTCACCGCCCGGGAGTTCCGGAACCAGGTGCTCGCCCTGGCCAAGGGCCTGCTCACCCACGGCGTGCGCTACGGCGACCGGGTCGCCCTGATGTCCCGCACCCGCTACGAGTGGACGCTGTTCGACTACGCACTCTGGTCGATCGGCGCCATCACCGTCCCGGTCTACCCCACCGCCGCCGCGGAGCAGGTGCGCTGGATCCTCGCCGAGACCCAGGCCGTGGCCTGCCTGGTCGAGGACGAGGACGCCGCGATGACGGTCGGCGCGGTCTGCGACGCGCTGCCCGACCTCACCGGCATCTGGCAGCTGGACCGCGACTGCGTCGCCGCGATCACCGAGGACGGCCTCGGCGTGCCCGACTCCCTGGTGCACCGCCAACGGCTCGGCGTCGCCGCCGAGAACGTCGCCACGGTCGTCTACACCTCCGGTACCACCGGCCGCCCCAAGGGCTGCCTGCTCACCCACGCCAACCTGGCCGCCGAGGCCGACGCCCTGCTCGCCGGCTGGGGGGACGCCCTGCGCGACACCGGCGGCGGCCAACCCGCCACCCTGCTGTTCCTGCCGCTCGCCCACGTCTACGGGCGGGCCGTGCAGATCGCGGCGGTCCGCGGCGGCTTCCGGATCGGGCACATCCCCGAGGTCTCCACCGACGCGCTGCTGCCCGCGCTGGAGACCTTCCGCCCGACCTTCCTGCACGCCGTCCCGTACGTCTTCGAGAAGCTCTTCCAGCGGGCCCGGCGGGCCGCCGAGGACGCCGGGCGCGGCGAACTCTTCGAACAGGCCCGGCAGGTGGCCGTCGACTGGGCCGCCGCCCGGGAGCAGAAGGCCTTCGGCCGCGGCCCTGGCCCGGGCGCGGCCCTGCGCCTGCGCCACCTCGCGTACGAGCGGACCGTCTACCCGAAGCTGCGGGCGGTGCTCGGCGGCCGGGTGCGCAGCATCATGTGCGGCGGCTCCACGCTCCGGCGCGAACTGGGCCTGTTCTTCACCGGCGCCGGCCTCCAGCTGTACGAGGGCTACGGGCTGACCGAGACCACCGCCGCGATCACCGCCAACCCGCCCGGCCGGCAGAAGCTCGGCACGGTCGGACAGCCGGTGCCGGGCGCCTCGGTGGCGATCGCCGACGACGGCGAGGTGTGGGTGCGCGGCGGCTCGGTCTTCGGCGGCTACCTCAACCATCCGCGGTGCACGGCCGAGTCGCTGGTCGACGGCTGGTTCGCGACCGGCGACCTGGGCCGGCTGGACGAGGACGGCTACCTCAGCATCACCGGCCGCAAGAAGGACCTGATCGTCACCAGCAGCGGCAAGAACCTGGCCCCGGCGGCCCTGGAGGAGCGGGTCGAGGCGCACCCGCTGGTCTCCCAGTGCCTGGTGGTGGGCGACGACCGCCCGTACGTGGCCGCGCTGATCACGCTCGACCCGGCGGCGCTGGCGCACTGGCTGAAGAGCCGCGGGCGGGAGCAGGCGGACCCGTGGACGGTGCTCGCGGACGACGAGCTGCACGGGGAGATCCAGCGGGCGGTGGCGGCCGCCAACACGGCGGTCTCGCGGGCCGAGTCGATCCGCGCGTTCCGGCTGCTGCCAAGGGAGTTCAGCCAGGAGCAGGGGCTGCTCACTCCCTCGCTCAAGCTGCGGCGGGCGGCGATCGCGGAGCACTACGCGACGGACATCGCGGAGCTGTACCTGTCCTGAGGCGGGGACGAACCCGGCCTGCCCGAAGGGTCTCTGACGCACCGTCTTGTCCCTCGTGTCGCAGGAGTGGTGGCCTGGGGTTCACCGCCCGGTCCCTTGACGACCCCATTGGTCTAGTCCATTGTTGCGACGATCCGGAGTTCCACCGTTCGGAGTTCCACCGTTCGGAGTTCCGCTGTTTCGGAGTTCCACCGTTCGGAACTCGGATGCTCGGAGTTCCACGGTCCGATTCCGCTCACGCCCTCCCCACGGGCGTGCCCCCACCTGCTGGAGTCCTCACGTGTCGATGTCCACGCGTCTGTCCGCGCTGGCCGCCTCGGTCGCGCTGCTCACCGCCCTCACCGGGCCGACGGCCTCCGCCGACGCCGCCCCGGCAGCCCCGTCCGCCCCGGCAGCCCCGACCGTCAACCTCGCCACCAATCCCGGCTTCGAGGTGCCCTCCCCTGACCTCGCCGACTGGGGCAGCGTCCCCGGCTGGAGCTGCACCGGCGGCCCGGCCGAGGCCGCCGTCACCACCGCCTCCCCGCACACCGGCACCGCCGCCCTCACCGTCACCCCGGCGAGCGCCGACTCCACCGGCGAGTGCGCGCAGACCGTCGCGGTCCAGCCCGACACCACCTACACGGCCTCCGCGTGGGTCCGCGGCGACTTCGTCCACCTGGGCGCCACCGGGACCGGCAGGGACGTCGCACCCGCCTGGACGGAGACCACCCGCGGCGGCTGGCAGCGGCTGAGCACCCGGTTCACCACCGGCCCGAACGCGCGCACCGTCCGGCTGTACGTGCACGGCTGGTACCAGCAGGGCCCGTTCTCGGTGGACGACGTCCGGGTGGACGGCCCCGCGCCCGCCCCGGCCGTGGCCGCGGGCTCCGTCCCCACCAACGACAGGGTCGTCTTCTTCACCGTGGACGACGGCTGGCAGCGCACCCCCGAGGCGGAACGGTTCATCACCGACCACCGGCTGCCGATCACCGCCTTCCCGCTGCCGATGCCGGCCGCCGCCGATCCCGCCTTCTTCCGGCGGGTCACCGCCGTGCCCGGCTCCTCGGTCCAGGACCACAGCGTCTCCCACGCCGACCTCACCAAGCTCCCGCTGGAGCGGCAGCAGGTCGAGGTCTGCGACGCCCGCGACTCCCTGACCCGGCTCTTCGGCACCGCGCCGACGTTCTTCCGCCCGCCGTACTTCGCCTGGAACGCCGACACCCTGCAGGCCGCCGCCAACTGCGGCATCCGCACCGTGCTCACCGCCGACGCGGACTTCAGCTGGGGCGCCTCCAACATCTGGCACCCGGGCCTGCTGCAGCCGGGCGACGTCGTGCTGATGCATTGGACCGACACCCTCGCCGCCGACCTCCAGCGCGCCCTGGCCGCCGCCGACGCCGCCGGGCTCAAGCCGGCCGGCCTGGTCGACTACCTGCGCTGACGGACGCCGACCGGAACGGACGCGCCGCCGCCCCTGCCGGGAGGAGCGGCGCGTCGCCGTTCACCGTTCGGCGCTGGGGACGGGGGTCCGACGACCGTTCAGCCGCCGAAGACGTCGCCCATCCAACCGATCAGGCGCGCCTCGAAGTCCGCGGCGGAGGTGATGCCCTGGGCCGGGATCGTGCCGCCCGGCTCGCGCCCCTCCGCCGTGGGCGCCCCGTCCTCCCAGTCGGCGGCCAGGTAGTCCACGTCCGCCCAGCCCCCGCGGAACAGCACCACCTCCAGTTCACCGCAGGTCAGCGGGTCGGCCAGCCGCAGGCCGACGGACTCCGGATCGACGACCCGGGACCGGTCCGTCTCCAGCGGCTGCGACCACGGGGCGAGCCGGTCGCGCCAGGTGAGCGGGCTCACCGTCAGCCGGGCGGCGCGCCACCGCGGCGTCCGGGCGGCGATCCGCGCGGCGGCGTCGTCGAGGTCCACCACATGGTCCACGGCGGTTCGGGTTCCCTTCCGGCGGCGATCGTTTCGTTGACAGCGCGTCCACGGCCTGGCTCTAATGGGGGCGTGCAGCGCGGCGTCGGCCAAAGAGTAGTGGGCCGGCCGACAGCCGAGCGGGCACCTTTCCGAAGGGACGATGCGCGATGAGCACTCTCTCCGCTTCCCTGATCTGACGCCGGGCGGTCACCCCGCGGTGCCCGCGTGCGCGAACCGTGCGCTGCGTTCCGGGCCGTACGTCCCGCACTCCGCGTCCAGCGTCCTGGCTCCTGGATCCTGCGTCCTGCAACGGCCGTCGCCGGATGCGCCGGATCCGCGACCGGCCGTACCGCCGGTTCGGGCACCGACACCGACACCGCAGGTGACCGCGACTCCCCTTTCCTCTCTGGAGATCCATCACACACGCATGCCTATGTCCTTCAACCTGAACGTCATCGAGGAGTTCCGCGCCAACGGCGGACGGGTCGGCGGCCCGTTCGAGGGCGGCGACCTGCTGTTGCTGACCACCACCGGGGCCCGCTCCGGGCGGCCGCACACCGTGCCGCTCGGGTACGTCCGGGCGGAGGGGCTGCTCCTGGTCGTCGCCTCGGCCGGCGGGGCGCCGGAGCACCCCCAGTGGTACCGCAACCTCCTCGCCCACCCGGTGGTCCGGGTCGAGATCGGCACCGAGTCCTTCGACACCGTCGCCGTACCCGCCGAAGGCGAGCGCCGGGCGCGGCTGTTCGCGGCCGTCGTCCGGAAGGCTCCGGGCTACGGCGACTACCAGGCGCACACCGACCGGGAGTTGCCGGTCGTGGTCCTGGAACGGCCCGAGCCGCCCGCCGACGGCCCTGCGCCGGTGGTGCGCAGCCTCGCCGACAAGCTGCTGGAGGCGCACACCTGGCTGCGCGCGCAGCTGCGCCACGTACGGGAGGAGGCGCACGCCCACGTCCCGGGCCGCCCGGCCGCGCTCGGGCTGCAGCTGCGCCAGCACTGCCTGGCCTTCTGCGACGGGCTGACCCACCACCACACCGGCGAGGACGCCGCGATCTTCCCCGCCCTGGCCCGCAGCCATCCGGAGCTGGCCGACGTCCTGGCGCGGCTCGACGAGCAGCACCGGGTCATCGGGCGGATCAAGGAGGAGCTGGTGGCGCTGCTGGCCGGGATCGCGGTCACCGAGCCGGAGCGGCTCCGCACGGAGCTGGACCGGATGTCCGCCGAGCTGGAGGCGCACCTCGACGACGAGGAGGCCGAACTCCTGCCGCTCCTGGCCGCCATCCCCTTCCCGCCGACGGGGCCGGCGCCGAGCGGGTCCGCTCCGGACCGGACCGCCCCGAACGGGTCCGCCCCGAACGGGTCCGCCCCGAACGGACCGGCACCGGGCGGATCTGCACCTTCCGGTAGCTGAAACGGCGTCGCCGCCGTCCCCTCCCGAGGCGTGGGAGGGGACGGCGGCACCGGCGGCCCTGTGACGAGGCCGTCCGTTACGGCACTCCCTACAGCGCCGAGAACACCGGCAGGTAGCCGCCGGAGTGGCCGGCCGCCTTCGGGTGGTAGCTCTCGTCGACCGGCAGGGTGGTGCTGTTCAGCCAGGTGGTCAGCGAGCCGCAGATCTCGTGCTCGTTGAAGATGCTGCGGACGTCGCCGAAGGCGAAGCCGGCGTTGGCGGCGCGCTTGGCGAGGACGCCGTCCAGGGTGTCGGCGGCACCGTTGATGGCCGCGCGCTTGGTGTCACCGATGCCGAAGATGCAGCTGCCGCCGACCTTGTAGATGTGCGGGTAACCCATCACCACGACGCGGGCGTTCGGGGACTTGGCCTTGATCGCCGCGTACACCTTGTCCAGCTGGGCGGGCAGGGTGTTGGTGGCGTAGGCCTTGGCCGTGTTGACGGCGTTGATGCAGTCGGCGTCCGAGCCGAGGACACAGGTCTGCATGGTGTCGGCGAAGCCGGCGTCGTTGCCGCCGACCGAGATGCTGACCCGCGTGGTGCCGGCGTCCAGCGCGGAGATCTGGCTGTTCAGGACGTCGCCGGTCCTTGCGCCCGAACAGGCGACGAACTTGAAGGAGGACGGCGCGTGCGCGTTCTTCCAGAGGTACGGGTACGCGTTGGTGCTGCGCTTGCAGCTGCCGCTGTCGCTCAGGTAGCTGCCGGCGCCGACACCGGAGGAGTACGAGTCGCCCAGGGCCACATAGTTGACGCCGGCGGCGTTCGCGGACGACGCGGCGAAGAGCGTCGTCATGGTGAGGCCTGCCGCTATGGCGGCGATGGACAGGGCACGGGCACGGCGGATCATCACTGCTCCAGTGGGGTGGGGTGGTGAGGGTCACAGAAGTGATACCAGGCGGTAGCCGAACCCGGAAGCGGTCATGCCAAGGATATTGACGGACCGTCTGATAGCACAGAGATGAACTGCCGCCGACAATCCGTGATGTCACGCTGGTCAGAGCGGGTGCACCGTGACGCGCGTAGCGCAGCGCGCGTAGACCGGCAACTTGCGGAAGTTCCGTGCGCGGTAAGCGGGTGGTTGCCGCCCGGCCATCGTCGCGTCGGATTCGACGAGGGTGTCAGCGGATGCAGGGGGGGCTGCTGAAAACGCTCATGGAACGTCAGAAGGTGGTCCACATGGGGCATCCACGAATCCGTCGGAATTCACCGGTACGGATGATCGGGCCCGGATGACCGATGTGAACGACCGTCCGGGAGACGCGGCAGAGCTCCGCACCGGGCGAGGCGGCAGACCGGCGCGGCCGGGCGACACGCCCTGAGGTCGCATGGGGGCACGGCGACGCGCGCGGTCAGGCGACACGCCGCCAGGAGACGCGCGCGGCCGGCGTGGGCGCGGCCAGGCGAGGCGCGCGGTCAGCCGAGGCGCGCGGTCAGCCGAGGGCGCCGGGGCGGCCGCCGCCGGGGTGCACGCCGGCCGAGTACACGACGCCCGGGGAGAGCGTGCAGCCCTCGACTGGCAACTCCTCGATCGCCTCGTTCGCCGCTGCGGGCACCCCGAGCCACCGGGCGGCGGTGGCGACCGCCGCCCGGGCCTGGCGCAGCCCGGGCGTGCCCCAGCCGAGCAGTTCGACGGCGAGGCCCGGCGCGACCAGCAGCCGCCGGTAGTGCCGGCCCGAGGCCGGGTCGGCCACGCTCGGACCGACCGCCCGCAGCGCCGCCGCCATCCGGACCCGCGCGCACTCGTGCCCGCCGTTCGCCGAACCGATCCGGTCGTAGAGGTAGCCGAGGTAGTACGGCCGCCCGATCAGGGCCTGCGCCTCCTCGACCGCCTCCCGGGCCAGGGCGGCCGCCGGGTCCCCGCCGTCCTCCGGCTCCAGCGAGCCGCCGGGCAGCGAGCAGATCCCGTCCCGCGGGTTCACCAGCGTCAGCACCCGCCCGTCCGGCGCGAACAGCCACCCCCAGGACTGCTTGACCGGCAGCCCCGCCGGCACCTGCTCGCCCGGCCGCCACGGCCAGCCCGCCGTGGGGCGCCGCCGCACCTTCCCGAGGAGCTCGGAGATCTCCGCGCTGTACTCGATCGGGCTCATGCTCTCGCCCCGCGACGCGCGGCGTGGGCGCCCGCCCCCGCGCACCCCCTGGCGCCGAGCTCGCTCCGCTCGCTCATCCGTCCCCCTCTCGCAGTCGGGCTTCGCCGGACCGGCGGTGCGCGAGGAGGACCTGCATGGCGCGGTTCGGAGCGGAGCGGCCGGAACGGCGGCGTGGGGCACCGCACGCTCCTGCTGTTGATCTTCTCCGAATCTTCCCCGAACAGGCGGTCGATGAACAGTCCCCAGCGCCGCATGGTGGACGCGGAGGCGGTGAACGCGGTGAATGCGCGGGCGCTGAGCGCTCCGGTCACCCCAGCGGCCCACCCCCTTCCCCGACGCCCCGGAAGCCGGGCAGCGGGAACCCGGGCCGAGGGTCCACCCCCGGCGGGAAGGGCAGCCCGCGCGCGGCGTCGTCCGCCAGCTCGTCGAACACCTCGTGCGCGGTCATCGGCCGCAGCCGCCCGCCGACCAGCGCCCAGCCGAGCACCGGCGGCCGGGCCGGGGCGTCCGCGGCCGGGGCCGCGGGTGGACGGCCGACCGGGGCGGACTCTCCGGCCTCCCCGGACTCCCCGGCCTCCCCGGACTCCCCGGCCTCCCCGATCTCCCCGTCGGCCCGGGCACGCCGGCCGTCGGGCCGCACGCCCGGCGACGGATCGCCGTGCAGCAGCAGCGCCCCCTCCCCGCCCAGGGCCACACCCGCCGCGAGCGTGACGCAGAACGCCTCCACGTCCCGCCCGGCCGGGTACAGCTGCCCCTCCTCCACGCAGACGTCCACCGCCGAGGTGAGCTCCTCGCCGTCCTCCGGGCCGTGGCAGCGCAGCGTCAGCAGGTGGCACCCCTCCCCCGCGCCCTCGGCCAGCGCCAGGTAGACCGAGGTCACGTACCGCATCACGGCGGCCATCCGGAGCTGCCCGTCCGCGCCGTCGCCGACGGCGTCCAGCAGGGCCGCGCAGGCCACGGACATCCGCACCCGCGCCCGGTGGTCGTCCAGCAGCACCGGCAGCAGCTCGGCCAGCCGCTCCCCCGCGTAGACGAACGGCTCCCCGGCCAGCTCCGGATCGCCCGCGTAGGCGACCCGGGCGGCGGGCAGCCGGGGATCGAGGCCGAGCGCCTCGCAGTAGTCCTCGAAGTCGCCCGCCTCCAGGACCCGCAGGTGCACCTCCAGCCCCTGCCGGTGCAGGGCCGTCAGCTGCTCCTCGACCCGTCGCAGGTAGGCCTGGTGGCCGAGCCCGCCGAACAGCCCGTACCGGGCCAGCCCGGCGAAGTCCCCGGCGTCGACGGCCAGCGCCACTGCCACCGGCTGGGGCGGCGGTGCGCCCCGGACCGGCCCGCCGTACCCGGCCGGCCGCGCACCGCCTCCTCCTCCCGCACGCCCGCCCGGCGGCCGCCCGCCCCCGGGCGGCACCGCCCCGCCGGGCCCGCCGGCCGACGCCCCGCCGGCGCCACCGCCCGGCCTCCGCCCGGACAGCACCAGCACCCGCCGACGCCCCCGCGACGGCCGCCCCACCGCGGCACCCAGCACCTCGCACACCAGCTTCCGCACAGCAGCCATGGCTCCTCCTTCTCGCTCGCCCACTGCGGACCACGCCGACCGCCCCGGCTGGGACCGGCCGACGCCGAGGAACATACACAGAGCCACTGACAATGCACCCCAAGTAATCGAACAAGCTCGGCGGCACCCCTTGGCCGGTCGCCGCGACCAGGCACGCCACCACCCCCAAAGGACCCGGACCCCACCGCTTCCCCGGGACTCCTGGGCCGTGTGGTTCCCCACGGCCGGGCGGGATTGTCAGTGGTGCGGGTTAGGGTCGGGGACCATGCGACTGCTGCATACCTCCGACTGGCATCTCGGGCGCTCGTTCCACCGGGAGAGCCTGCACGACGCCCAGCGCGCCTTCCTGGACCACCTGGTGGAGGTGGTCCAGTCCGAGGGCGTGGACGCCGTGCTGGTGGCGGGGGACGTGTACGACCGGGCGCTGCCCGGGCTGGAAGCGGTCGCGATGTTCGACGACGTGCTGCACCGGCTGGCGGACCTCGGGGTGCCGACGGTCTTCATCAGCGGCAACCACGACTCGGCCCGCCGCCTCGGCGTCGGGGCCGGGCTGATCGGGCGGGTCGGCATCCACCTGCGGACCGACCCGGGCGAGTGCGCCGAGCCCGTCCTGCTGGCCGACGAACACGGCCCGGTGGCGGTGTACGGGCTGCCGTACCTGGAGCCGACGCTGGTGCGCGAGCGCTTCGGGCTGGCGAAGGGCGGGCACGCGGCGGTGCTCGGTGCGGCGATGGACCAGGTCCGGGCGGATCTCGCGGCACGCCCGGCCGGCACCCGGGCGGTGGTGCTGGCGCACGCCTTCGTCACCGGCGGCGCGCCGAGCGACAGCGAGCGGGACATCGCGGTCGGCGGAGTCGCCTCCGTCCCCGCGTCGGTCTTCGACGGGGTGCACTACGCCGCGCTCGGCCACCTGCACGGCTGCCAGACGCTCGCCCCGCACCTGCGCTACAGCGGCTCCCCGCTCGCCTACTCCTTCTCCGAGGTGCACCAGCGCAAGACCATGTGGCTGGTCGACCTGGCCGCCGACGGCTCGGTGACGGCCGAGCGCGTCCCCTGCCCGGAGCCGCGCCGGCTGGCCACGCTGCGCGACACCCTCGACGCGCTGCTCACGGACGAGAGGTACGCCGAGCACGAGCAGTCCTGGGTGCAGGCCACGATCACCGACGCGGCCCGGCCGAGCGAGCCGATGGAACGGCTGCGCCGCCGCTTCCCGCACACCCTCCAGCTGCTGTTCGACCCCGAGCGGAGCGACGCCGAGCCCTCGCAGTCGTACGCGGCGCGGGTCAGCGGCCGCGGGGACCTGGAGATCGCGGAGGGCTTCCTGCGGCACGTCCGCCCCGGCGCCGAGCCGGAGCCGGACGAGCTCGGCTGGCTCAGCGAGGGCTTCGAGCGCGTCCGGGAGAACACCGACCGGAAGGCGGACCTGCCCCGATGAGGCTGCACCGGCTCACCGTCACCGCCTTCGGCCCGTTCGCGGGCAGCGAGACGGTGGACTTCGACGCGCTCGCCGCCGGCGGGCTGTTCCTGCTGCGCGGCGCGACGGGCGCGGGCAAGACCAGCGTGCTGGACGCGGTCTGCTTCGCCCTGTACGGCGAGACGCCGGGCGCGCGCCGGGCCAACCGGCTGCGCAGCGACCACGCCGACCCGAAGCGGCTGACCTCGGTCGAGCTGGAGCTGACCCTCGGCGGGCGGCGGCTCCAGATCACCCGGCTGCCCGAGCAGCGCCGGCCGAAGAAGGTCGGCACCGGCACCACCGTCGAGCGGGCCCAGACCCTGCTGCGCGAGTGGGTCCCCGACACCGGCGACGGCACGCCGGGCTGGCGGGGGCTCAGCAAGTCGCACCAGGAGGCCGGGGAGGAGATCCACCGGCTGATCGGCATGAACCGGGAGCAGTTCTGCCAGGTGGTGCTGCTGCCGCAGGGCGACTTCGCCCGGTTCCTCAAGGCCGACTCGGAGGAGCGCGGCAAGCTGCTGCGGCGGCTCTTCGACACCGAGCGGTTCCAGCACGTGGAGGCCTGGCTGGCCGAGCAGCGCCGCGGCCAGGAGGCCGCCGTCCAGGCCGGTCGGCGCCGGCTGCGGGACCTCGCCAGCAAGGCCGAACAGGCGGCCGGTCCGGGCGCCGAGCCCGCCGCGGGCTGGGTGCCGGCCGAGGAGGACGACGCCGGCCTGGCCGCCGGGGCGCTCGGCTGGGCGGCGGTCCTGCGCAGCGGCGCGGCCGAGCAGCTCACCGTCGCCGAGGCCGCCCTCGCGGGCGCCGAGGCGGCCCAGCGCGCCGCCCAGGAGCACCACGAGGGCGCCGAGGAGCTGGCCGGTCGCCAGCGCCGGCACCGGGAGGCGCTGGGTCTGGCCGAATGGCTGGCCGGCTTCGAGCCCGCGGCGGCCGCGGACCGGCAGCGGCTGGCCGCCGCGCAGGAGGCCTGCGCGCGGGGGTCGTCGGACACCTCGATCCGGTAGGCGACGCTGATGTACCTGCCGCGCGGATCGCGCTCGGGGGCGTCGTAGATACCGA
>NZ_JBEXJK010000207.1:0-14457 GCF_040609095.1 Kitasatospora sp. NPDC004799 | reverse complement strand
TCCTCCGCCATCGGGCACCTGCCGCTCTGTGTCCGTGTCGCCGTCCGTTTTGTCCACGACCAGCACCGGGCCGGGCCGGTCGCCCTGACGACGCTGGTCCTGGTCGCCCTCGCCTCGCTGTTCCCGCTGTACTGGACGCTCGTGGCGGCGTCCACCGACAGCCACAGCGTGATCTCCACCCCGCCGCCGCTGGTGCCCGGGGGGAACCTCTTCCGCAACATCGGCTACGTCTGGAACAACGCCGGGGCGCGCGGCATGGGCGTCGCACTGCTCAACTCGACCCTGGTCGCGGGCACCGTCGCGATCACCACGGTGGCCTTCTCGGTCCTGGCCGGCTTCGCCTTCGCCAAGCTCCGCTTCCGCGGCCGCGGGGCGATGCTCGCCCTCGTCGTCGCCACCATGGCCGTCCCCGCCCAGGTCAGCATCGTCCCGCTGTTCATCCTGATGAAGCACCTGGGGCTCGGCAACCAGCTCGGCGCCCTCATCCTGCCGACCCTGGTGACCGCCTTCGGCGTCTTCTTCATGCGCCAGTACCTCACCCAGGCGCTGCCCACCGAACTCCTGGAAGCGGCCCAGATCGACGGCGCGAACTCGCTGCGGGTCGTCTGGCACGTCGTCGTCCCGGTCGCCCGGCCCGCGATGGCCGTGCTCGGGATGCTCACCTTCGTCCAGTCCTGGAACGACTTCCTGTGGCCGATCATCGCGATGAACGGCGCCACCAACCCCACCGTCCAGGTCGCCCTGGCCGGCCTCGGCACCGGCTGGTCCACCGACTGGTCCGTCATCACCGCCGGCGCGCTCGTCGGCACCCTCCCGCTGCTCCTGGTCTTCACCGTGTTCGGCCGGCAGATCGTCGGCGGGATCACCCAGGGCGCGCTGAAGGGGTGACCGGCCGCCAGGGCCTGTCCGCGAACCCGCGTCCGCGGGGCGACGGCAGGCCCGAGGCCGACGCCCCGCCCCGAAACCCCACCTCTTGGAGAACACCCGCATGACCACCGGCTCGAACCACCCCTCCTTCCCCCGCGGCTTCGCCTGGGGCGCGGCCACCGCCGCCTACCAGATCGAGGGCGCCGTCGCCGAGGACGGCCGCACCCCCTCGATCTGGGACACCTTCAGCCACGTCCCCGGCAAGGTCGCCAACGGCGACACCGGCGACACCGCGATCGACCACTACCACCGGTTCCGCGAGGACGTCCGGACGATGGCCGAGATCGGCCTCACCGCCTACCGCTTCTCCCTCTCCTGGTCCCGCCTGCGGCCCACCGGGCGCGGCCCGGCCAACGAACGCGCCCTGGACTTCTACCGGGCGCTGGTCGACGAGCTGCTCGACCACGGCATCACCCCGGTCGCCACCCTCTACCACTGGGACCTCCCGCAGGAGTTGGAGGACGAGGGCGGCTGGGCCGACCGCGACACCGCGTACCACTTCGCCGACTACGCGGCGCTGGCCGCCCGGGCCCTCGGCGACCGGGTCTCCACCTGGACGACCCTCAACGAGCCCTGGTGCAGCGCCTTCCTCGGCTACGGCTCCGGCGTGCACGCCCCCGGCCGCACCGACCCCGCCGACGCGCTCAGGGCCGCCCACCACCTCAACCTCGGCCACGGCCTCGCCGTCGGCGCCCTGCGCGAGGTCCTGCCCACCGACGCCCAGCTGGCCGTGTCGCTCAACCTGCACGCCGTCCGCCCGCGGACCACGCACCCCGACGACCTGGAGGCGGCCCGCCGGATCGAGGCCGTCGGCAACCGGATCTTCACCAGCCCGCTGTTCAAGGGCCGGTACGACGACGACCTGCTCGCCGACACCGCCCACCTGGTGAAGTGGGACGCGCTGGTGCACGCCGGCGACCTCGCCGAGATCTCCCGCCCGATCGACCTGCTCGGCCTCAACTACTACAACCCGACCGTGGTCTCCTCCGCCGCCAACGCCGGTGACCTCCCGCGCAACGACGGGCACGGCGCGAGCGCGCACTCGCCCTGGCCGGGCGCCGAGGACGTCGCCTTCCACCTCGCCAACGACAGGCTCACCGCGATGGGCTGGCCGATCGACCCGACCGGGCTGTCCGACTCGCTGCTCTCCCTGTACCGCGAGTTCGGCGTGCCGCTGCTGGTCACCGAGAACGGCGCCGCCTTCGAGGACACCGTCGCCCCCGACGGCACCGTCCACGACCCCGAGCGGACCGCCTACCTCCACGACCACCTGGCCGCGGTCTCCGACGCGATCGCCGGCGGCGCGGACGTCCGCGGCTACTTCCTCTGGTCGCTGATGGACAACTTCGAGTGGGCGTACGGCTACGAGAAGCGCTTCGGCATCGTCCACGTCGACTACGACACCCTCGTGCGCACCCCCAAGACCAGCGCCCGCTGGTACTCCGACGTGATCCGCCGCGGCGGACTGGCCTGACCCCCGACGTCCTTGTAGGAGGCAGTGATCCATGGACGAGCCGCGCACCCTGCCGGGTGATGCCGTCGGCACCGACTTCGTCGAGCGCAACCTCGACCTCGTCGGCAAGCTCTACCAGCGTTCCGTCCACCCCGCGGTCCTCCAGGTCGCGCGGGGCGGGCGCCTCTCCTCCCCCCTGGTGGTCGACCTCGACCCGACCACCGTGTGCGACCTGGCCTGCCCGGAGTGCATCAGCTCCCAGGTGCTGCACCAGGGCCAGTTGGGGCAGGACCGCATCCTGCGCCTGGCCCACGAACTCGCGGACTCCGGGGTCCGGGCGGTCATCCTGATCGGCGGCGGCGAGCCGCTGATGCACCGCACGATCGGGCAGGTCATCGAGGTGCTGCACGGCGCCGGCATCAGGATCGGCCTGGTGACCAACGGCACCCAGATCCACCGGCACATCGACCGGTTGGCCCCCATGCTCTCCTGGGTGCGGGTCTCGATCGACGCCGGCACCGCCGAGACCTACGCCGCGTTCCGCCCGGCGCGCGGCAAGCGCAGCGTCTTCCCCCAGGTGATCGAGAACATGCGGCTGCTGGCCGGCCGGAAGGCGGGCCGGCTCGGCTACTCGTTCCTGCTGATGCAGCGCCTCGACGAGGACGGCCGGGTCACCGAGTCCAACTACCACGAGGTGTACCGGGCGGGCGTGCTGGCGAAGGAGATCGGCTGCGACTACTTCGAGGTCAAGGCGATGCTCGACGAGGACCACTACACGGTCAACCAGCGCGCCGACGACATCGCGGCCGTGGAGGAGCAGATCGCCCGGCTGCGCGAACTGGAGGACGACGCCTTCCACGTGCTGCACTCCTCCAACTGGCAGGCGGTCCGCCACCACACCGACTCGGTCCAGCCGAAGGACTACCACCGCTGCGCCGTCGCCGAGTTGCGCACCACCATCACCCCGACCGGCGTGTTCGTCTGCCCGTACCACCGGGGCAACCCGAAGGGCCGGATCGGCGACATCCAGCAGTCCTCCTTCGCCGAGCTGTGGGCGGCCGCGGACACCGGGGTGATCGACCCGAGCACCGACTGCCGGTTCGTCTGCGCCCGGCACCCGTCCAACCAGGAGATCGCGCTGATGCCGACCCGACGGGAGGCGGAGCCGTGCGACGACTTCGACCCCTTCATCTGACCGTACGGCCGTTACCCGGCCGCACCTTCCGCACCCTGTCGACGAGCCTGGAGTCGCCATGCGCACAGCAGTGATCGGTGCCGGTCCGGCGGGGCTGACCTGCGTCCGGCAGGCCCGCGCCGCGGGGCTCGACGTGGTCTGCTTCGAGAAGGCCGCCGACCTCGGCGGGATCTGGAACCCCGCCGGCGGCGGCGCGTACGCCGGTGTGCGGATGCAGAGTTCGCGGATGAGCATGCCGTTCTCGGACCATCCGCCGGCCTTCGCCACCGACTTCCCGTCCCAGCCGGAGGTGCAGGAGTACCTGCGCTCCTACGCGCAGCGGCACGGCCTGCTGGACGCGGTGGTGTTCGGCAGCGAGGTGGTCCGGGTGGCCCGGGCGGCCCACGGCGGGTGGCGGGTCACCGCGCGCACGGCGGACGGCCGGGAGCGGACCGAGGCGGTGGACGCGGTGCTGGTCGCCAACGGCGAGCTGTGGCAGCCGCGGC
The DNA here is from genome assembly GCF_040609095.1 of Kitasatospora sp. NPDC004799. Classification (NCBI taxonomy): domain Bacteria; kingdom Bacillati; phylum Actinomycetota; class Actinomycetes; order Kitasatosporales; family Streptomycetaceae; genus Kitasatospora; species Kitasatospora sp. NPDC004799. The sequence continues at coordinate 10,397 of NZ_JBEXJK010000207.1, read as the reverse complement.
TGCCCGCCCGGCTGCCCGGGCCGCAGGCGCCGGTGCGGGTGCTGGCCTCGCCCGACTACCGGGGCCCGGCGGAGTTCGCCGGACAGCGGGTGCTGGTGGTCGGCGGCGGGGTGAGCGGGGCCGACATCGCCGCCGACCTGGCGGGCACCGCGGCCCGGGTGGACTGGTCGGTGCGCCGCCGGCAGCTGTTCCTGCCGCGGACGCTCGGCGGGCGCTACAACGACGCCCTGTTCTCGTACGCCGGCCGGGTCGCGGTCGAGGAGCTCCCGTACGCCGAATACCTGGAGTGGATGGGCGAGTTGGAGCCCGACTACCTGGCGATGTACCGGGCCACCGGGCTGCTGCCGGAGTCCGGCTTCCACGGCGCTGTGCACGTCAACGAGCGGATCGTGCCCGCCGTCCACGCGGGCGCGGTGCACCCCGTCCCGGCGTTCGCGGCGTTCGCGCCGGACGGGACGGTGGAGTTCGCGGACGGCGGCGTCCGGGCGTACGACGCGGTGGTGCTCTGCCTCGGCTACGAGATGCCCGACTACGGCTTCGTCGAGGAACTGCGCCGCGAGGACCTCTACGAGCACCACTTCTGGCGGCACGACCCGACCCTGGCGGTGATCAACACCCCGGTGGACACCGAGGCGTTCGGCACCGCCTGCCCGTACTTCGAGGCGGTGGCGGGCTGGGCGGTCGCGGTGCTGACCGGGAAGGCGGCGCTGCCGGACGAGCGGGCGCGCGCCGAGTGGTGCGCCCGGCACATGGGCGCGCTGACCGACCGGCGCTACCTGGACTGCTGGCTGGAGACGATCCGGCTGGGCCTGCTCAGCGGGAGCCTGCCCGACCCGGCGGTCGACTTCGCCGGGTACTGGGCGCTGGTCGCCGGCCAGGTGGACCCGGCGCGGCTGGCCGGCCCCGAGCCGGGGCGCGCCCGGCCGGGGGCCCTGGACCACCGGCTGGACCTGGCGGGGCTGCGGCACCGGATCCTGGCCGCGCTGCCGGTCGAGGTGCGGGAGCGGCTGCTGGCCGGGGGCTCGGTCGACGCGGCGGACCTCGCGGCCGCGGCCGCCGTGCCGGCCGGCCGGGAGCTGGCGCCGTGGCTGCCGTACCGGCAGCGCCAGGACGACCGGGCGGAGGCGGCGGCGTGAGCGCGCACGGGGTGACGGTGCCCGGGGGCCGGTGGCGGCTGCTGGCCGACGGCGCGGTGCAGAGCCTGATCGGCGCCAACGGCTTCGTCGGGCTGGCGGGCGCCTTCGTGGTCCCGACCGTCAGCCTGTTCCTGGCCGACTCGGTGGGCGCCACGCCGCTGATGATCGGGCTGTTCTTCGCCGCGCGCTCGATCGGCGAGATCGGCACCGACCTGGCGATGGGGGTGGTCTCCGACCGGCTGCGCGACCGGCGGAACGTGCTGGTCGTCACCGCGCTGCTCAACGCGGTCGGCGCGCTCTGCTACGCGCTGCTGCGCGACTACTGGGTGCTGCTCGCGGCCGGCATGGTCTGCTTCGGTCTCGGCGGCGCCTGCTTCGGCCAACTCTTCGCCTACACCCGGGAGTTGGCCGAGGACCGGAAGGTCGACGCGACCTTCTTCAACGGCTTCCAGCGTTCGGTGACCTCGCTGGCCTGGGTGGCCGGCCCGCCGGTGGCGTTCTGGCTGGTGGCGCAGTGGTCGTTCACCGTGCTGTACGCGGCGGCGGCCGGGCTGTCGCTGCTGGCGGCGGCGGTCTGCCGCTGGGGCCTGCCCCCGATCGCCCGGCCGGCGGCCGAGGGAGCCGACCGCCCGTCGGGCCCCGGCCTGCGCGGAGCGTTCGCCGGGCTCGGCGGGCGGACGGTGCTGCTGCTGGCGGCGACCGTGCTGCTGCTGGGCGCCAACATGATGTACCAGATCGACCTCTCGCTGCGGGTCACCTCGGAGCTGCACCTCGGCGCGGCCTTCGCCGGCCTGCTGCTGGGCCTGAGCGCCTGCCTGGAGATCCCGCTGATGATCGCGGTGGGCGCCTGGGCCGAGCGGATCGGCAAGGCCCGGCTGCTGCTGGCGGCCACGGTCTGCGCCACCCTGTTCTTCGCCGTGCTCCCGCTGGCGGAGTCCCGCACCGCCCTGCTGCTGCTCCAGGTGCCCAACGCCTTCTGGACCGCCGTGGTGATGAACATCCCGGTGGTGATGCTCCAGGACGCCCTGCCGGGCCGGGCGGGCACCGCGTCCTCGCTGTACGCGAGCGCGTTCAAGACCGGCATGTTCCTCGGCGGCCTGGCCGTCGGCACGGTCGCCACCTGGACGGGGTACGGCCAGGTGTTCTGGGTGTGCGCCGGACTGACCGGCGCGGCCGGCCTGCTGACCCAGCTGGCCCGGGGCACCGGGCCGACCGCCGCCTCCACCATCGACGAAGGGAGCGCCGCGTGACCACGCCGCCCGCCTGCACGGTGATCGTCCCGACCTACGACCGGGCCGATCTGCTCCGGCACACGCTGGACTCACTCGTCCGCCAACGCCCGCGCCCCGGCGACGCGTTCGAGGTGATCGTGGTCGACGACGGCTCGACCGACGACACCGCGGACCTGGTCGCGTCGTACCGGAACCGGCTGGACCTGCGCTACTTCTTCCAGGAGGACCGGGGCTACCGGGTCGCCGCCGCCCGCAACGTGGGCATCCGCCACGCCCGCGCCCAGGTGTGCGTCCTGGTGGACTCCGGAGTGGTGCTGCACTCCGGCGCGCTGGCCGCGCACCTGGACGCGCACCGGGCCGAGGCCGGTCCGGTCGCGGTCACGGGCTACGTCTACTGCTTCAACGAGGGCAACGAGGACGGCGAGCTGATCGCCGCGGCCATCGACCACGCCGACCCGGACGCCTCGATCGCCGAGTTCGCCGACCGGGGCGTCTGGCTGGACCTGCGCGAGACGTACTACGCGCGCTACGGCGAGGACCTGGGGGTGCTCACCGCCCCCTGGCTGATGTGGTGGACCTGCAACGTGTCCGCGAGCACCGCCCTGCTGCGCGAGGTCGGCGGCTTCGACGAGGCGTACCGCGCCTGGGGCGCCGAGGACGTCGACCTCGGCTACCGGCTGCACTCGGCCGGCGCGCGCTTCGTGCTCCGCCGGGACGCCTCCTCGCTGCACGTGCCGCACCCCAAGAGCTACGCCGGCAACATGGCCTCGGCCGCCGCGAACTACCGCTACTTCGCCGACAAGTTCGACACCCCGGTGGCGCGGCTGGTGCCCGACCACCACTTCGAGGAGATCGAGGACCTCCTGCGCTCCCGCGGCCTGGCCCCCGGGGCGGTCACCGACCGGTTCGGCACGACCTTCCGCGGGATCGACGCCCCGGCCATCGAAGCCCCGACCGACGACGCGGCGACCGACGACGCACCCGGCGCCGCGACCCCGGAGGGTGCCCGATGACCCCACCGGTCCTGGGGATGTGGGCCGAGGCGCACCGGCGCTCCGCCCTCTCCTCCCGCACGGTGCTGGTGTTCGCACCGCACCCGGACGACGAGGTGATCGCCTGCGGCGGCACCATCGCCGGGCTGGCGGCGGAGGGCGCGCGGGTGCGGATCGTGTTCGCCACCGACGGCGCGATGTCGCACTCGGCGGTGCTGGGCATCCACCAGGACCCGACGCCCGCCGAGCTGCGGCTGATCCGCCGCCGGGAGGCCCGGGCGGCGGCCCGGGTGCTCGGCCTGGCCGAGGACGCGGTGGAGTTCCTGGACTTCCCGGACACCGCCCTCGCCGACCACCTGGAGCCCTTCCGCGCCCGCGTGCTGGACGTGCTGCGGGGCCACCCCGGCGTCGCCGAGGTCTACCTGCCGCACGAGGTACGGGAGTTGAACGCCGACCACCGGCTGACCGGGGAGACGGTGCTGGCCTGCCTGGCGGAGCTGGGCCTGACCCCGGCCGTCCGCCGGTACGTGGTGTGGGACGAGCGGACCGAGGAGGAGTTCGCCTTCGTCAACCGCAACCCGCCGTCCGCCACCGCCGGGACGTCCGAGCGGCGGGTCGCGGTGGACATCACCGAGCAGCTGCCCCGCAAGCGGGCCGCGCTCCGTGAACACCGCACCCAGGTCGAGCTGTTCGCCCCGGGGCAGACCCGGCCGGTGGTGCCGGAGCCGTTCCAGGAGCGGATCCTCACCAGCCCCGTCGAGGAGTTCTGGATCACCGAGCCGGCCCCGGGCCGGCAGGAGGAGGAGTGACCACCGTGCCGGCCGAACCACAGCCCCCGCTCGCACCACAGCCCTCGCCCGCGCCACAGCCCGCACTCGAGCCGCTGCCCGCCCTCGAACCGCTGCCCGCCTGGCCGCGGCTGGAATCCGCGATCGCCCCCGACCCGGAGATCGAGCGCCGGGTGGCGGAGATCCTGGCGCAGCTGACCCTGGAGGAGAAGGTCGGTCAGCTGGTCCAGCCCGAACTGGCGCAGCTGACCGCCGAGGACGTCCGCGCGTACCGGATCGGATCGGCGCTGAACGGCGCCGGGATCTGGCCGGACGGCAAGCGGCACGCCTCGGTCCGGGACTGGGTGGAGATGGTGGACCACTTCTGGTCCGCCGCCGAGGAGGTCTGGCGCGACCGCCCGTTCCGGATCCCGTTCATGTGGGCCACCGACGCCGTCCACGGGCACAACAACGTGCACGGCGCGACGGTCTTCCCGCACAACATCGGCCTGGGCGCGGCCGGCGACCCGGAGCTGGTCCGCCGGATCGGCGCGGCGACCGCCCGCGAGGTCGCGGCGACCGGCATGGACTGGATCTTCGCGCCGACCGTGACCAATCCGCGCGACCGCCGCTGGGGCCGCTACTACGAGGGCTACGGCGAGGACCCCGCGCTGGTCCACGCCTACGGCCGGGCGATGGTGGAGGGCCTGCAGGGCGACGTGGCGGCGCTGCGCACCGACCGCCGGGTGCTGGCCACGCTCAAGCACTGGATCGCCGACGGCGGCACCGCGGACGGCGGGGACCGCGGCACCGCGCGCTGCGACGAGCAGGTGCTGCGGGACATCCACGCCCAGGGCTTCCTGGCCGGCATCCGGGCCGGCGCGCAGAGCGTGATGGTGTCCTTCAGCAGCTGGGAGCACCCGGCGAACTACGACCACACCCCGGGCCGGGCGGAGCCGTACAACCACAAGGTGCACGGCAGCCGGTACCTGATCACCGACGTGCTCAAGGGCGCGCTGGGCTTCGACGGCATCGTGATCAGCGACTGGGACGCGCACGCGGAGGTGGCCGGGTGCTCGGCGGGGGACGCCGGGTACGCGATCAACGCCGGCCTGGACGTGCTGATGGTGGCCGGGCGGGACGCCTGGCAGAGCGTCCACCGCAACGCGGTGGCGGACGTCAGGTCCGGGGCGATCCCGCAGGAGCGGATCGACGACGCGGTGCGCCGGGTGCTGCGGGTGAAGATGCGCGCCGGGCTCTGGGACCGGCCGCGCCCGCGCGAGCGCTCGCTGAGCCGGCCGGACGCCCCGGCGGTGATCGGCTCGTCCCGGCACCGGGAGCTGGCCCGGGAGGCGGTCCGCACGTCGCAGGTGCTGCTCAAGCACACCCCGGGTCTGCTGCCGCTCTCCCCCGGTGCGCGCGTGCTGGTCTGCGGCAGTGCCGCCGACGACCTGGGCAAGCAGTGCGGCGGCTGGACGCTCACCTGGCAGGGCGACGACCTGGAGCGGGCCGACCTGCCGGACGGCGCCACCATGGCGGACGCGGTGCGGGCCGTGGTCGGTGCGGAGAACTGCACGGTCGACCCGGGCCTGGAGCACACCGACCCGCAGCGGTTCGACGTCGCGGTGGTCTGCGTCGGCGAGGACGCGTACGCGGAGATGCGCGGCACGATCAAGCCGTGGCGCTCGATCGGGTACGCCGACCTGAAGCAGGGCTACGCCCGCGACCTGGAGCTGCTGCGGCGGCTGCGGGCGGACGGCGTGCGCACGGTGACGGTCTTCTTCACCGGCCGCCCGCTGTACTGCACCGAGGAGATCAACCTGTCCGACGCCTTCGTGGTGGCCTGGCTGCCCGGGCCGTCCGCGCACGGGGTGGCGGACGTGCTGTTCGCGGGGCCGGACGGGACGGCGCGGTACGACTTCCAGGGCCGGCTGCCCTCCTCGTGGCCGCGGACCCGGGACGCCAGTGCGGTCAACCGGGTACCGCCGCACCTGCCGGACTACCGGGTGCCGGCGGAGGAGACCGCGCCGACCGGCCGCCACCGGCCGCTCTTCCCGGTCGGGTACGGGCTGTCCGTGCACGGGACGGATCCGGTGGGCGCACCGCTGGAGCCGGACGTGCCGGCCGCGCCGCCGTCACCGCCGGCGGTGACGGGGCCGCTGCCGGTGCTGGACGCGGACGGCACCGGGTACCGGCTGCGGATCGGCGGGCACAACACCTGGTCGCGGGAGGAGATCCGCCTCGACCGGCCGACGGACTGCCTGATCGTACGGGCGACCCCGCTGCCCGGCCCGGGCGGCCCGGCGCTGCGGCTGGAGTTCAAGGGGTACCCGGCCTTCGTGTACGCGGAGTCGCCCAGCGGCGAGCCGGCCGACCTGCGCGGGTACCTCGACGCCGGCGGCTCCCTGCGGTTCGCGGTCCGGGTGCGGCGGGCACCGTCGGAGCCGCTCTACCTGGCCTGCCACGACGACTACCCCGCCCAGCCGGGCCTCGACCTCGCGCCCTGGCTGGCGCAGGCCGGACCGGACGGCTGGACGACGGTGTCGGTGCCGCTGGGCGACCTCGCGGCGATCGGCACGGACCTGCGGCACGTGGCGGTGCCGTTCATGCTCTACACCGCGGGGACCGCCGAGCTGGACGTCGCCGACATCGGCTGGCAGCCGGGCTGAACGCGGAGCAGCCACCCGTAGGAGCGCCCCGCGGCGACCGGGCTCGGGTTCTCCTGGTCGCCGCGGGGCCGAGGTCACTCCGCCGAGAACCGGTAGACCGTGGTCGACTCGTACCGCTCCCCCGGGCGCAGGACGGTGGAGGGGTACGAGTCGACGTGCGGGGAGTCCGGGAAGTGCTGGGTCTCCAGCGCGATGCCCGCGTACCTCCCGTACGGCCGGCCGCCCGGGCCGGTGAGGGTGCCGTCGAAGTGGTTGCCGGTGTAGACCTGCACGCCCGGTTCGGTGGTCAGGCAGTCCAACCGCCGGCCGCTGGCCGGGTGGTGGAGGGTGGCGGCCGGCCGCAGACCGGTGCCGGGGCGGAGCACCCAGGTGTGGTCGAACCCGTCCCCGGCCAGCCGTACCTGCGGGTGCGGGGCGGCGAGCCGGCCGCCCAGCCCCGCCGCGCCGGTGAGGTCGAACGGGGTCTCCTTGACCGGTTCGGGCGCGCCGAGCGGGATCAGGCCGGGGTCCACCGGGAGGTACTCGTCCGCCTCCACCCGGAGCAGGTGGTCCAGCACCGGTCCGCTGCCCTCGCCGCCGAGGTTGAAGTAGGCGTGGTTGGTCAGGTTGACCACGGTGGGCGCGTCGGTCCCGGCCCGGTAGGAGATCGTCAGCTCCCCGGCCCGGTCCAGCAGGTAGCTGACCGTCACGTCCAGCGCCCCGGGGAAGCCCTGGTCGCCGTCGGGGCTGTGCAGCTCCAGCCGGACCCCGACCCGGTCGCCCTCGGTCAGCGGGGTGCCGGTCCACAGCCGGGTGGCGAAGCCGTCCGGGCCGCCGTGCAGGGTGTGGCCGTTCTCCTGGGTCGCCAGCCGGTGCACGGTGCCGTCCAGCGGGAGTTCACCGCCCGCGATGCGGTTGCCGTACCGGCCCACGGTGGCGCCGAGGTAGACCGCCTCGCCGAGCATGTCGGCCGGCGATCCGCCGCCCAGCACCACGTTGGCCCGGTGGCCGTCCCGGTCCGGGGCGTGCAGCGACTGGAGCCGGGCGCCGAGGCTGAGCACCTCGGCGGTGACGCCGTCGGAGGTCCCGAAGACCCAGCGGTCGACGGCGCGGCCGTCCGGCAGCTCGCCCGCCGGGTGGGCCCGGACGGTCAGGTCGGCGGTCATGGTGGTGCTCCCTTGCGTGGAAGTGCCGGAGGGGCGGCACCCGTCCTGGATGCCGCCCCGAGGGTACGTGCTCAGAATCCCTGCGCCAGGCGGTGGTAGGCCTGGTTCCAGCGCAGCTCCCGGGTGAACTGGCGGATCGTCGTACCGCCGTCGATCAGCACCAGCTCGGTGCCGAGCATCTCCGCGAGGTCCTCCAGGTGCTCGGCGCCGAGCGCGGCGGTGAGCACCGTGTGGTGCGGCGCGCCGGCGGCGAGCCAGGCCTCGGCGGAGGTCCGGAAGTCCGGCCGCGGCCGCCAGACCGCGCGGGCCACCGGGAGCGCGGGCAGCGGCTCGGCCGGGTCGACCACGTCGATCTCGTTGGCGACCAGCCGGAAGCGGTCGCCCAGGTCCGCCAGCCCGACCACCACGGCCGGGCCGGGCGCGGCGTCGAAGACCAGCCGGACCGGGTCCTCCCGGCCGCCGATGCCCAGCGGGTGCACCTCGCAGGACGGGGTGGCGGTGGCGATGCTCGGGCAGACCTCCAGCATGTGCGCGCCGAGGATCAGCTCCCGTCCGGGCTCCAGGTGGTAGGTGTAGTCCTCCATGAAGGAGGTGCCGCCGGGCAGGCCGGCGGCGGCCGCCTTGAGGGTGCGCAGCAGCACCGAGGTCTTCCAGTCGCCCTCGCCGCCGAAGCCGTAGCCGTCGGCCATCAGCCGCTGGACGGCCAGGCCGGGCAGCTGGCGCAGCCCGCCGAGGTCCTCGAAGTTGGTGGTGAAGGCGCGGAAGCCGCCCGCCGTCAGGAAGGCGCGCAGGCCCGCCTCGATCCGGGCGGCGTAGCGCAGCGACTCGTGCCGCTCGCCGCCGGGGCGCAGGGCCGGGGCGAGGCGGTAGGCGTCCTCGTACTCCTTGACCAGTTCGGTGACCTCGGCGTCGGAGGCGGCGTCGACCACCTCGACCAGGTCGTTGACGCCGTAGGTGTTGACCGAGACGCCGAACCGGAGCTGGGCCTCGACCTTGTCCCCCTCGGTGACGGCGACGTCGCGCATGTTGTCGCCGAACCGGGCCAGCTTGAGGGTGGCCAGCTCGGCGCGGCCGACGGCGGCGCGGGCCCAGGACCCGATCCGGCGGGTGGTGACGGGGTCGCTGACGTGTCCGGCGACCGTCTTGCGGGCGACGCCCAGGCGGGACTGGATGTAGCCGAACTCGCGGTCGCCGTGGGCGGCCTGGTTCAGGTTCATGAAGTCCATGTCGATGGTGGCCCAGGGCAGTTCGACGTTGGCCTGGGTGTGCAGGTGGAGCAGCGGCTTGCGCAGCGCGTCCAGTCCGGCGATCCACATCTTGGCCGGGGAGAAGGTGTGCATCCAGGCGATCAGGCCGATGCACCCGTCCGCCGCGTTGGCGTCCAGGCAGACCCGGCGGATGGCGCCGGCGTCGGTGAGCACCGGCTTCCAGACCACCTTGACGGGCAGCTCCGGCGAGCCGCCCAGGGCCTCGGCGATCCGCCGGGACTGCTCGGCGACCTGGCGGAGCGTCTCCTCGCCGTAGAGGCCCTGGCTGCCGGTCAGGAACCAGACCTCGCGGCCTTCGATCGACGTCATGATGGGTGTCTCCTTGCTGGTCAGCGGGCGGGCTGCTGGCCGTACACGTTCTGGTAGCGGAAGTTGAGGCTGTCGATGTCGGCCTGGGCGATCGGCAGCGGTTCGCCGAGCTGGCGGGAGACGTGCACGGTGCGGGCGACGTCCTCGCACATCACGGCGGCCTTGACGGCGGCCCTGGCGTCCTTGCCGACGGTGAAGACGCCGTGGCTCTTCATCAGGACGGCGGGCGAGCGGTGGCCGCGCAGGGTCTCGACGATGCCGCGGCCGATCGAGTCGTCGCCGATCAGCGCGAACGGGCCGACCGGGATCTCCGCGCCGAACTCGTCGGCCATGGCGGTCAGCACGCAGGGCACGGCCTCGCCGCGGGCGGCCCAGGCGCTGGCGTAGGTGGAGTGGGTGTGCACCACTCCCCCGACCTCGGGCATGTGCCGGTAGACGTAGGCGTGCGCGGCGGTGTCGGAGGAGGGGGCGTAGTCGCCCTCGACCACGGTGCCGTCCAGGTCGCAGAGGATCATGGACTCCGGCGTCAGCTCGTCGTAGGAGACCCCGCTCGGCTTGATCACCATCAGGTCCTCGCCCGGCACCCGGGCGGAGACGTTGCCGGCCGTCCAGACCACCAGCCGGTAGCGGACGAGTTCCTGGTGCAGGTCGCTGACCTGCTGCCGGAGCAGGTCGATCAGGTCGCTCATGATTCCTCGCTGTTCTGCGTCAGGGCGGCGTTCCGGATGTTCCGCAGGCGGTGCAGCTGCTTGTCGGCGGGGGTGCCGAAGTGCTCGTGCAGTTCGCGGTACTCGGCGTACAGGGCGTCGTAGGCGTCGGCCCGGGCCGGGTCGGGCCGGTAGGCGGCGCGCTCGACCCGGCCCATCGTCAGCACCCATC